>JAFSPK010000090.1:0-19768 GCA_017443005.1 Acidaminococcaceae bacterium | reverse complement strand
TGTGGGGTTTGAGAACCAGACCGCACCGGATTCCCGCATGGTGTTGCGCGTATTAGGTTATGACGGAGCGGAATACCGGGCGCAATGTTTAAAGGAGAACCGGAACAATGCGCCATATCCGGTTATAACGATTGTACTTTACTTTGGATATGAACAGCGGTGGACGGCAGCGAAGTCGTTATATGAAGCGGTACGTGTGCCGGATGAGCTGAAGCCGTTCGTTACGGATACGAAGATCAACGTATTTGAAGTGGCATGGCTGACAGATGATCAAGTTGCAAAATTCAAGAGTGATTTTCGTATCGTGGCGGATTACTTTGTACAAAAACGAAAAACTGGCACATACATAGGATCCAGAGACACGATGCGGCATGTGTATGAAGTGTTGCAACTGCTGAGCGTAATGGAACATGTTGATTATTTAGAACGGGCTGTTGTTGAGAGAAGAGTCAAAGGAGGCGAACGGGATATGAGTAGTATATTTGACCAATATATAAAAGAAGGTGAAGCAAGAGGTGAGGCAAGAGGCGTAATAATGGGTGCAGAAAAGAAAGAAGCGGAAGTGAATGAGCGCGTTGCTGCGGATATGCTGAAGAAGAACTATCCTTTGGATGCAATCAAGGACATAAGCAGACTATCCGAAGCTCACATTCGTAAACTTGCCAAGTCCCTCGGCGTGGCAGTGTTGTAAGACTAATGAGCATCTACGGCTACGGCGGCAAGCACCGCGGCTTTGGCGGCAGCGTGAACGTAGCGTATATGTTTTGATAAAAGAGAGAAACAATAAAATAGGAACGGACATAAGCAAAACATAGGAAACGATTACGTGATTCTATGAGACGAAATGAGACGTCCGTGGCTTCGACTGTTTGAGGTGCGAAGCACCGAGTTTCGAAGCCACAGGCGAATGAGTCCATGGAATAGTAATCGTTTCTGTTTTTGCGATGCCTGTTCCTTTTGGCTTATTTTATTATGAAGACATCATCCGGTATTGGAGTTGGTCGTAAAAACGACCAACCTGGAAGCGAAAACACACATGGATACTGGGGTTTGGTTCCGATACTTCATAATATATAAAGGATAGACAGTTTGTATGTCTGTACAGGCGAAGCCGTAAAATGCAACTGTCAAACTGTAAGAGTGTGGAGGCTTAGAGTTTTCCTCGCCGGTTTTGCCTGAAATGGCATACTTTTATATTGAATGAACCTGATTATTTGTGGTATAATATACCAATTAATATGGGATAGTTTGCGCTTGATTTGCTATAAGGGTAACGGAAAACCGGAGCTTATTATGGTATGATGCGGCGCAAACTGTTTTACATTGTTTGCGGAAGATGTTCAGGCTTCTGCGTGATGGAGGGCGCGTTAATGCAGAAAAACACAGACTGGCTGGCCGGTGAATCTTTTTTGCGTGAAAATGCAAAAGAGCTGCTACCTTTCATAAACGAATACGGACACTGTACGCTGGAACCGGATGGACTGGAGCGGTATTTTGAGGTGCTGCTGACGGGCATCGCGGCCCAGCAGCTGCCCCCGGAGTCCAGCGCAAAGATCATGGAACAGCTACGGCATCTGGCGGGGAACCCGGTGATGCCGGAGAAGCTGCTGGCTCTCACGGACGAGACCATTGCTACCTGCGGCCTCTCGGCAATCAAGATAACGTACATGAAGGAATTCGCCCGGCTGGTGTTGGATCGTTCCATTGATTTTACGGCTTTTGTAGAGATGACGGACGCCCAGATCGTCAAGCTGCTGAAAACCGTGCGTGGGCTGGGGCAGTGGACTATAGAAATGTTCCTGCTGCTTTCCCTGTGCCGACCGGACGTGTTGCCGGGAGATGATTTTCTGCTGAAAAAGGAAATGCAGAAGCTGTGCAAACTGAAAGAAGTTCCCAAACGGGGACAACTGAACAAACTGATGGAACCCTGGCGGCCCTGGCGGAGCCTGGCCGTATGGTATCTGTGGCAGCACAGTGCGGAAAGTAAGAAAAAACCATAAGGCGCAGTATCGTGCCTGAATTATGCTGAAAGGGAGAACATGAGCAAACCATCGGAAACGATTGCGTGATTCCATGAGATGAAATTCGCCGTTGTGGCGAGACTGTTTGAGAGGCGCAGCCTCGAGTTTCGAAGCCACAGGCGAATGAGTCCATGGAATAGAAATCGTTGACGGGTTTGCGATGTTTTTCCCTTTCGGCAGGAGTTAGGGATTGATATTTTTAGTGTAGGATTTTGAGGTAAAAAATGAGCACTTTTTTTGAACAGATAAACATACTTCCCAAAGTGAGGGAAAATTTGCAGAAGATGGGGATTAAAACGCCCATGCCGGTGCAGCAGCAGGCGATTCCTGCCCTGCTGAAAGGGCGGGACGTGCTGGCCCGGGCCCAGACGGGAACCGGTAAGACGCTGGCCTTTCTGATCCCCCTGGCCCAGAAGATCGACCCGGCTAAAAAGTACGTGCAGGCATTGGTCATCACGCCGACACGGGAACTGGCCCAACAGGTCAACGAAGTGATGAAGCAGGTGCTGGAAGGACTGGATATCTCCACGCTGGCGGTCATCGGCGGCCGTGATTTTGAAACCCAGAAGAACAAGCTGGCAGGCAAGGCCCAGGTGCTGATCGGCACTCCGGGACGTCTGCTGGACCATATTGAAAAAGGCAATACGGACTTGGGCGGCGTCAAGTTCCTGGTGCTGGACGAAGTGGACGAAATGCTGGCTCAGGGCTTTATGGACGATGCGGCGAAGCTGATTGCCATGACCGGTCCGGAACGGCAGACCATGCTGTGTTCCGCTACCGTTTCGGAAGAGATCAACAAGCTGGGACGGAGCATGACCACCAACTGTCAGGTCATTGATGTTACCCCGGCAGAAACGGTGGTAAAGGCGATTCAGCAGATCTGCATCCGCACCACGGAAGAAAAGAAACCGGAGCTTCTCATGAAGCTCATCGACAGACTGAACCCCTATCTGATGTTGGTCTTCTGCATCAGCAAAGAGCGGGCGAAAGAAGTGGACGCCTTTTTGGGCGAACATGGCTATAACGTGGCCGTGCTCACTGGTGACATGAGCGCCGCAAAACGCAAAACGGTGATGAAAGAGTTCCGTGACGCCAAAATCCAGATTCTGGCGGCCAGTGACATTGCGGCCCGAGGACTGGACGTAGAAGGCGTGACCCACGTCATCAACTACGACGTGCCCCATGACGCGGACTGGTATGTGCACCGGGTAGGCCGTACAGGCCGCGCCGGCAAAGACGGCGTCGCCGTTACCCTGTACACGCCGGAAGAACTGCGCTGGCTGCACAATATAGAGAAAAAGCTGGGAGTGACCCTGGAAAAGCAGACAGCAACCGGCCGCAAAATCGTGCGCCGGACCCGGATCGCCGCCGCCCGGAGACGGGAAGCGGAACAGAAAAAAGAAGCCCCGAAATCCAGAGGCCGCAACTCCGTCGCGGACAAACGCCATGCCCCGAAGACCGGCTCCAACCGCCGGCAGGTCAGCCGCCAGGCAGCCCGGGAAGCCTCCATGGCGTTAAAAGAAAAAGCCAAAAAAGCGGCGAAAAAGAGAAACAATAAAGAGTAAATAGAATTTGTAGTCATAAAAAGACTGAAGCAAAACATCGGGAATGATTGCGTTATTCCATGAGATGAAATTCGCCGTTATGGCGAGACTGTCTGAGGGGCGCAGCCCCGAGTTTCGAAGCCATAGGCGAATGAGTCCATGGAATAGCAATCATACACGGTTTTGCGAAGTCTTTTCCTGACTTACTAAATCCATTTTTAGTATACAGGTGATTTAATTTGTTTTTAAAATCAGTTACAGCCTTCGGGTTCAAATCCTTCGCGGACCGCACCGCCTTGGAATTCGGCGCGGGCATCACCGCCGTGGTAGGACCCAACGGTTCAGGCAAAAGTAATATATCCGATGCGGTGCGCTGGGTGTTAGGCGAACAGAGCGCCAAATATCTCCGTGGCAGCAAAATGGAAGATATTATCTTTTCAGGTACCAGCAGACGCCGTGCCTTAGGCGTGGCAGAAGTGACCCTGGTCTTCGACAACCGGGACCACATGCTGCCGCTGGACTTTGACGAGGTGAGCATCACCCGTCGCCTGTACCGTTCCGGCGACAGCGATTACGCTATCAACAAGAAAAACTGCAGATTAAAAGATATATTGGACCTGCTGGCGGATACGGGCATGGGCAAAGGCGCCATGTTCCTCATCGGGCAGAACAAAATCGACGAAATCCTGAACAGCCGTCCGGAAGACCGGCGCTCCATCTTTGAGGAAGCGGCAGGCATCGCCCGGTTCCGTATGCGGAAGAAGGAAGCCACGCGCCGTCTGGACGATACGGCAAACAACCTGACCCGCATCAACGACATCAAGAGCGAAGTGGAAAGCCGGGTGGAGCCGCTGCGGATCGAGTCGGAGCGAACCATGCGCTACAACGAACTGAACGGGAAACTGCGGCTCTGCAAGCTGACCCAGTTCGTGCAGCGGGTGGAAACCATAGAGCAGGCCCGGGCCAAACTGCAGCAGGAGCAGAAGGACTGTAACCGCATCTTTCTGGAAAAAAGCACGGAAGTGAGCGGGCAGGAAGCGTTCCTGACGGAATTACAGCAGGAACTGGACGCGCTGAACGACCAGGTGTCCCACATCCAGGCCGGCATCACAGAAAAAGAAAAGGCGCTGGAAGCCATCAAGGGCGAAGACGCGGTGTTGGACGAACGTATTGAGCAGAGCATCCGGCAGCAGGGGAACATTGCAAAACGCGACGTGAAGCTGAAGGAACAGATCAAACAGTGGACGGCCCAGATGGAAACGCTGGCCAAAGAGTTTGACGTGCTGGAAGCCAAACGGGACGAGGCGGCTGCGCAGGTTACGAATCTGGAACAGCAGCAGCAGGAACGTATGCAGGCCCAGAAAGATAACGAGGCAAAGATCCAGGAGCTGACGGACAGCAATTTTGAAGATATGCGCAAAATGGTGGAATTGCGCAATGAGATCCGGCAGCTGGAAACGGAACAGGAACAACGCATGAACCGCCGCAACCGGCTGAAGGACGACGTGGACGCCGCGGAACAGCGGGTGACGGAATTAACGGAAGAGCAGCGGGGGCTGATTTCCCGCAAGGGGGAACTGGAACAGGATGTAGCCCGCTATATAAAGGAAGGAAACGAACTGGCGGCCAGGGCGGCGGAAAAACGCAATGTCTTTCAGGACGTGGATAAAAAATATAACGAATGCCAGACGCAGATTGCGGCGGTGGAATCCCGGCTGCACCTGCTGCGGGATATGCAGCAGTCCCTGGAAGGCTTCGGCTTCGGCGTAAAAGCGGTCATGCAGAGCCGGGAAGGCTGGCATGCGGACGTGATCGGGCCGGCTGCGGCGCTGATCTCCGTGGAACCGGAGTATGTGACCGCGATGGAAACGGCATTGGGCGCCGGCGCCCAAAATATCGTGATTCAGTCGGCGGACGCGGCGAAGCAGGCAATCCGGTATCTGAAGGAGCGCAAAGAGGGCAGGGCGACTTTCCTGCCCCTGGACACCATAAAAGAACCGGTGCTGAAGGCGGAGGAAAAAGCGCTGGCCAGACTGCCGGGGGTCCGGGGCTTTGCGGCGGACCTGCTGCAGTGTAAGGAAGACGTGAAACCGGCAATCCGGTTCCTTATCGGCCGGGTGCTGGTGGCGGAAACCATGGATCATGCCATGGAGGCGGCGAAAAAAAGCGGCTTCCGGATCCGGGTGGTAACGCTGGACGGCGACGTGGTGAATACCGGAGGTTCCCTCACCGGCGGCAGCCGCCCGAAGAAAGAGTCCGGCTATCTGACCCGGGAACGGGATGTGAAAGCGCAGGAAGCGGCGTTACGAAAATTTAATAAAAACCTGCTGGCTATTCAGGAAGAAAAGGAAGTTCTGGAAGATGAACTGCAGGAACAGGAAAAACGGCTCTCCGTATTGCGGGATACTGTGCAGCAGAAGAATATACGCCTGACGGAAATGAAAGCGGAAGAGCAGCGCCTGTCCGAGGAGCTGAAACGGGAGAACGAGGCGCTGGAGCTGGCCATGGACACCCGCAGCCAGCTGGCGAACGAATATCTGTCCGTGCGGCAGCTGCTGGCGGATAAACGCAAGCCGCTGCAGGAGATGGAAGCGGCTAACGAAGAAGCGAAGAATACGCTGGACGCGTTGCAGAAGAAGATTTCGTCTGACAAGAGTGCGTTGGAAACGCTGGCGTTACGGCTGCAGGATGCACGGGTCCAGGCGGAGACCGCCAACACCCAGCGGCAGCTGAAAAGCGAGCGCATGCAGCAGCTGGACAGCGATTTGGGACGGCTGCAGGCTGAGTTCAATGCGGATGCGGAGGAACACGAAAAGTTAGAAAAAACCATTGAAAGCAGCAAACAGAAAAAGACCGAGCTGGTGGAACAGAGCAAGGCGCTCATGCAGGAATTGCAGGATATCCTTACCGGCCAGCACGATTATACGGAGCAGCGGCTGGATTTGACCCAGAAACAGGGGGCGGCGGGGGAAAAGCTGAAAACCCTGCGGGGCGAGCTGGCCAAAGCGGAAGCCAAAGTGCATCAGAACGAGGTAGACAACGCCAAGCTGGAAAGTGATTACCAGAATGCGCTGGAGCAGCTGACTTCGGAATACAAAGTGAACCTGGCGGAAGCCAAAGAAGAGGCGAAAGCGGAAGGCGTGCTGGAGGACAAGAGTGATGCAGCCCTGCGCCGGATGCAGGCTTCGCTGCAGCGACAGATGGATGACCTGGGGTCGGTGAACCCCGGCGCCATTGAAGAGTACAAAGCGGTCAGCGAACGCTATGAGTTCTTGCAGAAGCAGTATACCGACCTCTGCGAGGCCCGGGACAAGCTGGAGTCCGTTATCTCGGAGATCAATGCGGGGATGACGAAACGGTTTAAGGAAGCCTTCGGCAAGATCAACGGCTTTTTCCAGAACACCTATGTGCAGCTCTTTGGCGGCGGCACTGCGGTGCTAAAGCTGTCGGATCCGGACAATATTCTGGAGTCCGGCATTGACATCGAGGCGCAGCCTCCGGGGAAAAAACTCCAGAGCCTGTTCCTGCTTTCCGGCGGGGAACGGGCGCTGACGGTCATCGCGCTGTTGTTTGCCCTGCTGAGTTACCATCCGTCGCCGTTCTGTATTCTGGATGAGATCGATGCGCCGCTGGACGACGCCAATATCGGACGCTTCTCCAAATTCCTGGAAGGCTATGCCATGCAGACCCAGTTTATCGTCATCACCCACCGGAAGGGCACCATGGAAGCGGCCAACGTGATGTACGGGGTGACCATGGAGGAATCCGGCGTATCCAAGATTCTTTCCGTGAAGATGAGCGACAAGCTGGTCAAGGACAGCGTATAGTGATTGTTAATAAGAGTTTATTTTACATATAGAAAGGAAGTAGCGCCATGGGCTTTTTTGAGAAACTGAAGTCGGGGCTGACCAAGACCCGCCAAAATTTCACCAACCGGATCACGGAACTGGTGGGCATGTCTGCCAAAGTGGATGAGGATTTTCTGGAAGAGCTGGAGATGATTCTGCTGACGGCCGACGTGGGTGTGAAGACTACGGAAAAGCTGATCGAGGATGTGCGTCAGGCAGCTAAGAAAAGAGAAATCAAAGGGACGGAGGATGTGCTTCCGTTCCTGAAGAAACAGATTGCCGCCATGTTAAAGGACGACGGCGTGCGGACCCGTATCGGAGCCCGCCCCACTGTAATTCTGGTGGTGGGCGTCAACGGAGTGGGGAAGACGACCACCATTGGCAAACTGTCCAACTACTTCCGTCTGTTTAATTACAAAGTGATGATGGCGGCAGGGGACACGTTTCGTGCCGCAGCCTCTGCCCAGCTGAAAATCTGGGGCGAGCGGGCCCAGTGCGATGTAATCGCCCACGAGGAAGGGGCGGATCCCGCTGCGGTTGTGTTTGATGCGCTGAAAGCGGCCAAGGCCCGGGGCACGGACGTGCTGTTTATTGATACGGCAGGGCGTCTGCATAACAAAGTCAACCTGATGAACGAGCTGGGCAAGATCGACCGTATCATCAAACGGGAGATTCCGGAAGCGCCCCACGAAGTGTTCCTGGTGCTGGACGCCACCACCGGACAGAACGCTATCACTCAGGCCAAGGTGTTCACGGAAACCACCAAGATTACCGGTGTGGTGCTGACCAAACTGGATGGCACGGCGAAAGGCGGCGTGGTGGTGGCTATCCGGGAAGAACTGGGCCTGCCGGTAAAATGGATCGGTATCGGGGAAGGAATTATGGATTTCCGTCCCTTTGAACCGGAAAAGTTTGTGGACGCGTTGTTTGCCACGGATGAGGAAGAAGGGTAAATGTTTGCGGTTATTGTCAATACCATTACGATACTGATTGGCGCTTCCGTGGGGCTCCTGCTTCGCAAGGGGCTGCCCGGGTCTGTTTCCGATGCCATGATGAAAGGCCTTGGTCTGTGTACAATCTTCATCGGTATCCAGGGGATGATCGAGGAAGAGTATATTCTGGTTTTGATTTTATCTACTATTGTGGGTATCGTCATCGGTGAACTGCTGGATGTGGACGGACACATTAACCGGGCTGCGGAACGGCTGACCTCCCGTTTTAGCGGGAAAGGGGAAGGGGCGAAGATCGCCCAGGCCTTTGTGACATCCTGCCTGATTATGAACGTGGGGGCCATGACCATTGTGGGTTCCCTTGACGCAGGCCTGCGGGGCAATTTCAGCATGCTGTATACCAAGTCCCTGCTGGATCTGATCTCCGGCATCCCCATGGCGGCGGCTATGGGCGTGGGAGTTATGGGTTCCGCGCTGTTCACGCTGGTCTTTCAGGGCGGTATCGTCCTGCTGGCAGAATACATTGCCCCTTATTTATCCGAAACGCTGATTAAGGAACTGGTCTGCACAGGCAGCCTGATGATCCTGGCCATCGGCTTTAACATGCTGGGTGTAACCAAATTGAAAGTGTTAAATTACCTGCCGGGCCTGCTGGTGGTTCCTTTGGCGCTGAAGCTGATGCAGGCGCTGGGGTTTTGAGTAATATCTTTCGTCCAACATCTTGCGCTTTCGTCCAAATTATGTAAAAAGTGGATGAAAACTAACGGTTTGGACGAATACGGAGTGTCGTTCAACAGAAGCAGGTTAAAAAAATTTTAAGCTGTCAAGCAAAAATACTTGACAGCTTTTCTTAATCCGTGTATAATGCTCATGTTGAGCAGAAGGGAATGAGATAGACACAATGGCGGCAACTGATTTTAACGACCGGATCCGGTTCGGCAGTCTGTATGAAATCTACGGCGCCCTGCTGACGGAAAAGCAGCGGCAGTGCCTGGAGCTGTATTTTTGTGAAGATTATTCCCTGGCGGAAGTCGCCGAAGAAATGAACGTGTCCCGGCAGGCTATCCACGATTTACTGAAGCGGGTGGAGCAGACGCTGGAGCATTATGAAGAAATGTTGGGCTTTTTGCAGCGCGTGGAAAAGATGAGGATGCTGACGGTTGAAGCGGAAGCAATCCTGGACGGCGCGGCAGAAAAACATAAAGATACACAGATATCCCGTTTGCGGGAGATTTTGCAGGAATTGAATGATGAAAGCAGGTAACTGAATGGCTTTTGAGAGTTTATCAGAACGGCTGCAGAACGCGATCAAGATGTTCCGTGGCACCAAGGAGATTACGGAAGAGGATCTGAAGGCGCCCCTGCGGGAAGTCCGCATGGCCCTGTTGGAGGCTGACGTAAACTTTAAGGTAGTTAAAAACTTTGTTGCAAAAATCAAAGAGCGCGCGTTAGGCGCGGAGATTCAGCAGAACCTGAGCCCCAGCCAGCAGATTATCAAGATTGTTGACGAAGAGCTGACGGAGCTCCTGGGCGGAACCCAGGCCAAGCTGACGGTGGCGGATAAGCCGCCTACCATCATCATGCTGGTAGGTCTGCAGGGTACCGGTAAAACTACGACGGTGGGTAAGCTGGCCTTCAACCTGAAAAAGAAGAAGAAGAGCCCGCTGCTGGTGGCCGCCGACGTATACCGTCCGGCTGCGATTACCCAGCTGCAGGTACTGGGCGAGCAGGTTGGCGTGCCGGTGTTCTCTCTGGGGAACGAGGTGTCGCCGGTTGAGATTGCCCGGCAGTCGCTGGAAAAAGCGGCGCACCTGGCCTGCGATACGATCATCATCGATACCGCCGGTCGTCTGCACATTGACGAGAAACTGATGGAAGAACTGCAGAATATCAAGGCAACTGTACAGCCTCACGAGATTCTGCTGACCGTGGACGCTATGACCGGCCAGGACGCCGTGACCGTGGCGGACACCTTCAATAAAGACCTGGGCCTGACGGGTCTGGTGGTGACCAAACTGGACGGCGATGCCCGGGGCGGCGCGGTGCTTTCCGTGCGGGAAGTGACCGGCTGTCCGGTGAAGTTCGTAGGTATGGGCGAAAAGCTGGACGCGCTGGAACCGTTCTATCCGGACCGTATGGCTTCCCGTATCCTGGGCATGGGCGATATCCTGTCCCTGATCGATAAGATCAAAGATACCACGGATCTGGCCAAAGCGCTGGAGATGGAAAAGAAGCTCAAAAAAGACGAGTTCACCCTGGAACAGTTCCTGGAGCAGATGCAGCAGATCAAAAAACTGGGCTCCCTGGATACCATCCTGGGCATGATTCCCGGCATGGGCGGCATCAGCCAGAAGCTGAAAGAAGCCAATGTGGATGAAAAGGAATTTGCCAGAGTAGAAGCGATCATCCGGTCCATGACGCCGAAAGAACGGCAGAAACCGGAGATCATCAATGGCAGCCGCCGCAAGCGCATTGCCGCCGGCTGCGGTATGAAGGTTCAGGACGTGAACCGCCTGCTGAAGAACTTTGACGACAGCAAGAAGCTGATGAAGAAGATGCAGGGAATGGCCAAGTTTGCTTCAAAGGGCGGCAAAATGCTTCCCTTTATGCATAAATAGGCGTAAGGGACTGTACCGTTCCGAAGCCTGGGGGAGAGACGGCGCTGTGTTTCAGGGCTGAACTCCCGATTGAATTAACCGGTAATAAGTCAAAAGTTTGAATTCCATGATAAGGAGGTGAAACTGAAATGGCAGTAAAGATTCGTTTAAAACGTATGGGTGCTAAAAAAGCTCCGTTCTACCGTGTAGTTGTAGCTGACGCGCGTTTCCCGCGTGACGGCAGATTTATCGAAACCATCGGCACCTATGATCCGACTACCACTCCGGCAGCCGTAAAGATCGATGAGGAAAAGGCCCTGAAATGGATGGGCAATGGCGCACAGCCGACTGATACCGTGAAAAACCTGTTCAGCAAACAGGGTATCATGAAGAAGTTTGCAGAAGCTAAAAGCGCGAAATAAGTAAGGGGGCGTGATTTGCATGAAGGAATTGGTAGAAGTTATGGCCAAGTCTCTGGTTAGCAATCCGTCTGCAGTGACAGTGGAGGAGGAAACTACTGGTACAACAACTGTACTCCGCCTCCATGTTGCCCCTGAAGATATGGGTAAGGTAATCGGTAAACAGGGCCGTATTGCAAAAGCGATCCGCTCCGTTATGAAGGCGGTTGCAACCCGTGAGAATGTGAAAGTTATCGTAGAGATCGTTGAGTGAATGATTCACAGCTGAAACGTAAAGGTGGTTAATTATGGCAGATTCTATGTGGATCCGTGTTCCCGTTGCGATGAAAGCAAAGGTTACGGAAGATTTGAAACTGAAAATTATTGGAGACCTCCAAAATACAATAAAACAAATGGAAGCAGACCTGAATCAGTTTGATTTCCAGGCGAAACAGGTGATGAACCAGGCTGCCAACGATCTTTCCGCAGCTCCCCGTCTGCGCGAGCAGATTGAAGTGGAACGCCGGAAACGTACCGACGCGAAAGCGGAAGCGGAAGAACAGCTGAAGCAGGCGCAAAATCTGCAGCTTGGCGCGGAAATCGGCTACGGTACGCCGTTGGAACGCATGGTTGAAGTCAAAGTGGGCGACAACCTGCAGGCGCTGATGGGTGCGGAAATCTTAACGGAAGATGGAAAGATCATCGCTTTCCGTATGTGAGAAACGCAATGCAAAAAGTTGTATTAGGTCAGATCGTCGCTCCGCACGGTGTGCGGGGCGATTTACGTATTATGCCGCTGACTTCCAACACGCAGCTGTTTATGGACATGGACTATCTGCTGCTGCCTGATGACCGGCGGCTGCAGATCGTAAAGGCCCGGCCTCATAAAAACATCATGCTGGTTACCGTGAAAGAGGTTACTTCCATAGAGGAAGCGGAAATGCTGCGGGGCCAGAAAGTGTCCGTGTACCGGGAAGATATGCCGGAGCTTCCGGAAGGCCGTTACTATGTAGGCGACCTGATCGGTCTGCCGGTATTGGACGAAGAGGGCGGACAGATCGGCGTATTCAAGGACGTGCTGCAAACCGGCAGCAGGGATGTGTATGTGATCCAGCCCCCGGAAGGCAAGGACATCCTGGTGGCTAACATTCCGGAAAACATCAGGGAAATCGACCTGCCGAACCGGCGGATCATAGTCCGTCTGCCGGAATGGGACGAGGAAGAAATACGGTAACCGTTCTTTGTGAAATGCCTGCGTAAGGATCGGCAATGAGGAAGAGATACGATGAAATTTGTCTTTGTCACCCTGTTTCCGGAACAGATTGAAGCCGCGGCAGGCTACAGCGTGCTGAAGCGCGCCCTGGACACGGGCATCATTGCGATGGAATGCGTCAACCCCCGGGACTTTTCTCTGGACCGGCATCATTCGGTGGACGACGCGCCTTTTGGGGGCGGCGTGGGGATGGTGCTGAAACCGGAACCGGTGGTGGAAGCGATTAAAGCAGCGAAGGCCAAAGCGCCGGGCGCACCTGTAATCGCCATGAGTCCGGGAGGCGTTACCTTCCGACAGTCGCTGGCAGAAACCTGGGCGAAAAATGAATCGGGCCTGATTTTTGTCTGCGGGCATTATGAAGGCTTTGACGAACGTATCTATCACTGGGTGGACCGGAAGGTCAGCATCGGCGATTTTGTGTTGACAGGCGGCGAGCTGCCGGCCCTGCTGATCATGGACGCGGTGAGCCGTTTTGTGCCCGGCGTGCTGGGTAAGCTGGCCAGCGCGGAAGAAGATTCCTTCTCCAGCGGGTTGCTGGAATATCCCCAGTATACCCGTCCGGTGGTGTTTGAAGGCATGGAAGTGCCGGAAGTGCTGCGCAACGGCAACCATCAGTTGATTGCCCGGTGGCGGAGAAAAGAGGCGCTGAAGGCCACGTATCTGCTGCGGCCGGATATGCTGCCGGCAGAACCGGATAAGCAGGACGCGAAACTGCTTCAGGAAATTAAAGAAGAACTTTCACAGGATGACAGTTCCTGTCAAGGAAGCTGATTATTGTCAGATTGAGGATTCGTTTTTATTAATTTGTAAATTTTGTTGCAAATTTTGTAAAAAAAGCTTGCAACACGATAGCTTGTGTGGTAAAATACTACACGTGTAAAACGGACGGTCCGCTGTGCAGCATTCGTAAGTCGCATGAACGTCTATGATTTAGGAGGAAAACATGAACATCATTGAAGCACTGGATAAAGAACAGTTACGTTCTGATATCCCCGAGTTCCGTGCCGGCGACACCGTTAAAGTTTATGTTAAGGTTGTTGAAGGTACACGTGAACGCGTACAGTTATTTGAAGGCGTAGTAATCTCCCGGAGTGGTTCCGGTGTCCGCGAAATGTTCACCGTCCGCCGTATTTCCTACGGCGTTGGCGTAGAAAGAACTTTCCCGGTACACAGCCCGCGTCTGGAGAAGATCGTAGTAGCGCGCAAGGGTGTTGTTCGCAGAGCCAAGCTGTATTATCTGCGTAACCTTACCGGTAAAGCTGCTCGTATCCGTGAACGTCGCTAACGTAGTGCATAAAGGGGGCTGCAAAGGCAGTCCTCTTTTTTGTTACCGGGGAATAACAGGAACCGTTCGGTTCATTGCTTGGGGAAGTGCCGGTTTAAACAGGAGGATTGCGCTTCGGTGTGAACGGGGC
Source organism: Acidaminococcaceae bacterium (assembly GCA_017443005.1). GTDB lineage: Bacteria > Bacillota > Negativicutes > Acidaminococcales > Acidaminococcaceae > Succiniclasticum. Next base: position 5,722 of record JAFSPK010000090.1, on the reverse strand, counting down.
TTCTCACAGTATCTGGATCGGTTTGTCTATTGAGAGGGGTAAGCTGTATGAGCGATAAATCCGGAGAATCCTTTCAGGATTCGCTGAATGACTGGCTTGTTTCTATTATAGTGGCGGTGGCGCTGGCCTTTTGTATCCGCACTTTTATCTTTGAACCCTATAAAGTGGAAGGGACATCCATGTACCCGACGCTGTTCCATCAGGAACGGCTGATTGTCAATAAAATCATTTACTTTCTGGAAGATCCGAAACGGAATGAGATCGTCGTGTTCCGGTATCCGAAAGACGAAAGCCGCGATTTTATCAAACGTGTCATCGCGGTGGGCGGCGATACGGTGGAAATGCGCGACGGAGCCGTGCTGATCAACGGGAAGAAAATCGACGAGCCCTATACCTGGAAAGAAGACCCGAAAGGGCTGAACCATTCCAATTACCGTAAGAGCCTGGTGCCCAAAGACCACATTTTTGTGCTGGGCGATAACCGCAACAATTCGGAAGACAGCCGTTTTGCGGACGTGGATTTTGTACCGCTGCGTCTGGTGAAAGGCAAGGCTGCCGCTGTATTTTGGCCTTTTGAACGGTTCCGGAAACTGCCGTAAGTTTCAGCGTTGTTTTTACTGTGATGCAGTGCGCAGGATATGACGTGTGCTTGCATTGCGGTTTTGACGCGAGCTTCTGTGATTCACCGATAGGAATGCCGTGAGGTCGTTATGGATGTAAAAGATTTTAAGATTCAGTGGTTTCCCGGACATATGACCAAGGCCCGGCGCATGATGGAGGATCAGCTGCGCCTGGTGGACGTGGTGGTGGAACTGCTGGATGCCCGTATTCCCGATTCCAGTATCAACCCCATGCTGCGGCAGATGGCAGGGAACAAGCCCCGTGTCATTGCGTTGAACAAGATGGATATGGCCGACCCGGTCAAAACCGAAGCCTGGCTGCAGAAGCTGAAACAGGAGGGCGTGCCGGTCTGTTCCATTGACTGCCATACGGGAAAAGGTGTCAAGCAGATGATCAGCCTGGTGAAGGAAGCGGCAAGGCCCGTTACGGAGAAATGGCTGAAAAAGGGCGTGAAGAACCGTGATGTCCGGCTCATGATCGTGGGCGTGCCCAATGTGGGAAAATCCACGCTGATCAACCGGTTGGCGGGGCAGGTGAAGGCTATCGCTTCCGACCGTCCCGGCGTGACGAAACAGAAGCAGTGGGTGACCATTGCCAAAGGGTTACAGCTGCTGGATACGCCCGGGGTGCTGTGGCCTAAATTTGAAGATCCGGAGACCGGGCTGCATCTGGCTCTGACCGGAGCGGTAAAAGATGACATCTATGACCGCAGGGACGCGCTGGTTCTGTTGCTTCAGGAAATGCTGGAGAAATATCCGCAGCAACTGGCTATGTTTTACCATATCACACTGGACCCGGTAGATACGGCGGAAACCGTCATGGAAAAGATCGGCGCCGCCCGGGGCTGTGTGAAAGCCGGCGGTGTGCTGGATCTGAACAAAGTGGAGCAGATGGTCCTCTATGAATTTAAAACTGCAAAGATGGGTCGCTTCACGTTGGACGAACCAAAATAACGTTATCTGTGTCAGATCATAATCTGCATAAATCAAACAAAAATTGCCGGCTGAATGCCGGCTTTTTTATTTCCGGGAATGATGTTGCCAAAAGGGCAGGTAAGGCGGTACAATTTAAAAAGGCAGGATGAAGCAACGCAGGCAGGTTTCATCCGGGGAGGATAATCATATGAAATTAGCAGAAATCAAAACCATATTAGCCGGAAATCCGACGGAAGAGCAGTTGACGGAACTGAAAAAGGACGAGCGGGCCGGCGTACAGAAACTGCTGGCAGCGTACGATAAAAAACGGGAAAAGGAAAAGCAGGAACGCCTGCGCTTTGCCAATATGCTGCGTTATGAAAAAGAATACATGGCGTTGCCCGGTATTCAATATATTGTGGGCGTAGACGAAGCAGGCCGGGGCCCGCTGGCAGGTCCGTTGGTCATTGCGGGGGTCATTTTGCCGGAAGATGTGTTTATCGCCGGGTTGAACGACAGCAAAAAGCTCAGTGAAGCAAAGCGGGAAGCGCTGTATCCGGAAATTTTGGAAAAGGTGGTTGCTGTGCTGGTCAATGTTGTCAGTATTTCCAATATTGATAAAGAGAATATTTACCACGCAACCCAGGAAGGCATGGAGCAGATCCTGCGCCAGATCCGGGTGCGTCCCCAGGTGGCGCTGGTGGATGCCATGCATCCTCATGTGGAAGGCATTGAGACCGTTCCCATCATTCACGGCGATGCCCTGAGTGCCTCCATTGCCGCGGCTTCCGTTGTGGCCAAGGTAACCCGTGACCGTCTCATGCAGGAGCTGGCTTTGGCTTATCCCCAATACGGGCTGGCACAGAACAAAGGGTACGGCAGTCAGCTGCACATGGACGCAATCCGCCAGTTCGGCGCTACGAAGATCCACCGCCGCAGTTACGAACCAATCCGCAGTATGAACCTGACCCCTGTGGAGGAACGGGACAATTACCTGTTTGAACCGGAAAACGGAAAAGAAGATGCAGGACTGAAAGCGTTGCTGGAAGATTTGAGGAAACACTGATTCATTCGTCTGCACACTGACCGGTGCTTTTTGTGACTGACTGTGTCAATGTACCTCAACGCAGCTTTAAGGAAACACCGAGGCGGCTTGTCAGCATGCAGCTTCTCAGATAATAAGGACGTTGAACTGACTGCTGTCATTCGGGCAGCGGTGTCAAGAAACGTTTTATAAAAATGCAAGTGATTGGAATAGGGTAAAGGGGAGGAGGGAGGAAACGATTCTAACGAAAAAGGAAATCGGCAGACGGGGAGAAGAAATCGCCGCGGAATTTCTGGAGCGGAAAGGTCTGCAAATTGTGGAGCGGAATTTTCACAGCCGCTGGGGAGAATTGGACCTGATTGCGGTAAAAATTAATGAGAGCGATTATGAAAATGAAATGTATTTTGATGAAACGGCGGAGGGGATGAATGCGGATGCGACGATGGGGCAGGGAAACGGCGTACATTTTGTGGAAGTGAAGACCCGGACCGGGTCAGAGTACGGTACTCCGGGCGCTGCAGTCACCTATACAAAACAGCAGAAATTACGCAAAACCGCGCTGGTCTGGCTGCAGGAGCAGGAACAGTACTATTCAGACCTCTGCTTTGATGTAATTGAAGTGTGGGTCGTGGGTAAAACGGCGAAAATCCGCTGGCTGCAGAGCTGTTTTTGAGTTTTGTTTTGTAATAGCGCATCCGTCGGGTCTTAAGCAGAAGAGACCGAAATCATAACAGGGAGTTTGAAAGAAGAATAGTACGTAATCAAGGAGAGTGATGCTATTTGTACGCAAGAGTATTAGGTGAAACCCCCGTAGGTTTAAACGGTGCGGGGGTGATCGTGGAGGTGGACATCGAACGGGGCCTGCCTGCCTTCGAGATTGTGGGGCTGCCGGACATGGCGATTCGTGAGTCACGGGAACGGGTGCGGACGGCACTGAAAAATTCTGGCTTTCCCTTTCCACAGAACCGGATCACGGTCAACCTGGCGCCGGCCAATTTGCGAAAGGACGGTAGCGGGCTGGACCTGCCCATTGCCATCGGGATCCTGGTCTCTCTTGGAGTGCTGCCTCAGGATAAAGTTCGGGACAAGGTTTTTGTCGGGGAACTTTCCCTTGAGGGAGCAATCAGAGAAGTAAACGGGGTGCTTCCCATGGTGCTGGACGCCCGTCGTCAGCATATGCCTGAGGTCTTCATTCCGCAGGGGAACGGGGAAGAAGGACGGCTGGTAGACGATATCGCAATTTACACGCCGGCGCACCTGAAACAGCTGGTGACCCATTTGCTGCGCCCCTGTCTGGAACCGCTGCAACATAAGGAACTGGAGCTTTCGGAACCGGAGAGGGCAGAGATTGACTTTGCAGACGTTCACGGCCAGAAAGTGGTGAAACGGGCACTGGAAATTGCGGCGGCAGGAGGACATAATATTCTGCTGACAGGTTCCCCCGGCAGCGGAAAAACCATGCTGGCCCGCAGGCTGCCCACCATTCTGCCACCCATGACCAAGGAAGAGGCCCTGGAGGTTACGAAAATCTACAGTATCGCAGGCCTCCTGAACAACAAATCGAACCTGATGAACCGGCGGCCGTTCCGCAGTCCGCACCATACCATTACGTTAAGCGCCCTGATTGGCGGAGGAACGGTTCCCGTTCCGGGGGAAGTGACGCTGAGCCACAACGGCGTGCTGTTCCTGGACGAGTTCCCGGAGTTTTCCAAGGCTGCGCTGGAAGTGCTGCGCCAGCCACTGGAAGATCACGCCGTAACAATCAGCCGGGTGCAGGGATCCTATGTTTTCCCTGCTTCGTTCCTTTTGTGTTGCGCCCAGAACCCATGTCCCTGTGGATTTTTTGGTGACGAGACAAAAGAATGTACCTGCCGTCCTTTCGATATTGAACGGTATCAGCGCAAGATTTCCGGCCCTTTGTCCGACCGCATTGACCTGCAGGTCCATGTGCCCCGTGTGAAATATGAAGACTTGCGGACCACGGAAGCAGAAGAAACATCAGCGCAGATTCGTGAACGTGTTTGTGCGGCCCGTACGATTCAGCTGAAACGCTTAAAACGGTACGGCGTTTTCTGTAACGCTTCCATGAATCACCGGCAGGTGGAACGGTTCTGCAAACTGGATGCATCTTGCAACACGTTGATGGAAAACGCCTTCTGCAAATTGGGACTCAGCGCCCGCAGTTACGACCGGATTCTGAAAGTGGCCCGTACCATTGCTGACCTGGCCGGCAGCGACGATATTCAACCGTCACATATTGCAGAGGCGATCCAGTTGCGGACACAGGTGAATCAGTAAAAGATATCTTCGTAGTGCTTTAGGTTTTAATCTCCTCACCGGGCGAATAAAAGTGTCCGGTGATTTTTTGTGGTTCAAGCCGTAGATTTATCTGCGGTTGTTTTGTTATAATTAATAATAAGGTGTGCGCCAGTTTGGCGTAGGTAATTACATGGCCGATTACGGTATCATAGACTGGGAGCGTACCTGCCCGCTGACAAAGTATTTTACATTATAGGGAAAGAAAGGAGTTCGAGATATGAAAAGGGAATTCAAGGATCTGATGATTTACGAGCCGTACGAGTACTTGAACAGTGAAATCACGGGAGACTACGACGAAGCCCTTGCCGTAAAGTGCTTAAACGGCGCCTTCGTCGGAACCGAGGAGAACGGGGTCGCTTCGTGGCTTGGTATACCCTACGCGAAGCCGCCCGTGGGCGAGCGCCGATTCAAGGCTCCGGAGTACGTGGACGAAAGCGACCGGGTCTTCGAGGCCAGGTACTACGGAAAGTGTGCTTTCGGCGCACAAGCCTATCCGGATTGTGTGCAGAAGCTGAGCTCCGAGGACTGCCTCTACCTGAACATCTGGGTCAACACTGACGACAAGACCGAGAAGAAGCCGGTGATGGTCTGGATCCACGGCGGGGCTTACGTCACCGGCTCGGGGTCGGAGATATCCTACAGCGGAGCCAACCTCGTCCAAAAGCAAAGTGACATCGTCATGGTTAACATCAACTACCGCCTGAACATGTACGGCTTCATGGACTTCTCGTCGGTGCCCGGCGGAGAAAACTTCAAGACGGCGCCCTGCAACGGCCTGCTGGACCAGGCCATGGCGCTCCGGTGGGTGCACGAGAATATCGCC
>JAFSPK010000089.1:0-10394 GCA_017443005.1 Acidaminococcaceae bacterium | reverse complement strand
CCAGGATAAATTCCGTGACGAACGCCGTCCCCGTTTTGGTCTGATGCGCAGCCGTGAATTTATCATGAAAGACGCCTACACCTTTGACAAAGATGAAGAAGGACTGAATAAATCGTATCAGGATATGTACGATGCATACAGCAAGATCTTCACCCGCTGCGGTCTTACGTTCCGTCCGGTAGAAGCAGATAGCGGCGCCATCGGCGGCAGCGGTTCCCATGAATTTATGGTTCTGGCAGATTCCGGGGAAGCAGAGATCAGCTACTGCACACAGTGCGATTATGCAGCGGATACGGAAAAGGCGGAACTGAATCTGATTGAAGCCTCTGCCGAAGCAGAACTTCCGAAAGAAAAAGTTGCTACACCGGACTGCAAAACCATTGCGGATGTCTGCGCGTATTTAAAATCACCTGTAGAAAAATCGGTAAAAGCGGTTGCGTACCAGAGCGAAAAAGGACTGATCCTCTGCTTTGTACGTGGCGATCACGAAGTCAATGATATCAAAGTCATCAACACCTGCGGCGTCAACCAACTGGAAATGGCTCCCGCCGAACTGTTGGAAGCGGCAGGAACTGCAGGCGGTTACATGGGCCCCTGCGGAATCGATCCGGAAAAGGCCATTGTTGTCTGCGATCAGTCCGTAATGAAGATGCACAATTTCTGCTGCGGCGCCAATGAAGAGGGATATCATTTTATCAATGTGAATCCGGGGCGTGATTTTACACCGGCGTTTGTTGCCGATATCCGTCTGATGCAGGAGGGGGATCCCTGTCCGCGGTGCGGCGGAAAGATTGCCAAAGCGCGCGGCATTGAAGTAGGACAGGTATTCAAACTGTTCACAAAATACAGTGAAAAACTGAACGCGACCTATTTGGATGAAAACGGCAAGGCAAAGCCGATGTACATGGGCTGTTACGGCATCGGTGTGGGCCGTACTTTGGCGGCTGCCGTAGAACAGAATAACGATAAGGACGGCATCATCTGGCCGGTGGAAATCGCACCGTACCATGTAATTGTTGTACCCATCAACATCAAAGACGAAGCCATTAAAGAAAAAGCGTTTGCGATTTACAACGAACTTAAGAAAGCCGGTATCGAAGTGATTCTGGATGATCGTGACGAACGTCCCGGCGTCAAATTTAAAGATGCCGACCTGATCGGTTATCCTGTTCGCGTGGTAATCGGCAAAAAGACGTTGGATAACGGGCAGATTGAAGTAAAGGCCCGCAAGACCGGAAATGTACAGATGCTGCCTGCAGATGATTTTGTTGCCGGAATCAGGACTTTGCTGGAAGAACTGAAAAAATCGGAATAAAGGAGACGCTGATTCATACATACGAATTAATCCGTGTTTTCTGAAGCTTTTACTGAAATACCTGTAATAATGAGTACCGGGGTGATAGAAATGGATACTTGGCTGAGTAGTTTTGTGAACACCATCCAGGGTGAAATGGTAATTCGCATTCTGCTTGCCGCCTTATTTGGCGGTGTCGTCGGTATGGAACGGGGCAGCGGCGACCGACCGGCAGGATTTCGTACACATATTCTGGTATGTGCGGGGTCTGCCCTGATCATGCTGGTGTCCATGTATGGCTTTGAAGGCTATGATGTTGTTCCCCTTGAGTATCCCAGAAACCGTGATTCCGCCCGAATTGCCGCACAGGTGGTAAGCGGCATCGGCTTTCTGGGCGCCGGTACAATTTTGCACGAAGGAATCACGGTGCGCGGACTTACTACAGCCGCCAGTCTCTGGATGATTTCCGCCATAGGCCTGGCTACCGGGGCCGGCATGTATTCCATAGGAGCAGCAGCTACATTGATTACGTTTATCACGCTGACCACATTTCACAGCGTTGAAAAGCGGTTTGCTGTTGCCAGCAGTAAATCCGACAGGAAATATATACGGGTTGTCACAGCTAATATCCCGGGGACCGTTGCGCGGGTTGCAACCTTTCTTGCCCAAAATGACGTAAAAGTCAAAACCATCAATGTCCAGAACAGTACCTTAAGTGATAAAGTTGTACTGGAATTATATCTTAAATTCAATAAAGATTTGGATTTGGGAATGATTATGGACGGACTGCAGCAGATTGAAGGAATCCAATCAATTGAGAATGTTGGATAGTTTTTTATGAGGAAGACATATGAAACCCTCTTTTTATTTGGAACCTGATGCGGAAAAAATGCGGTCTTTTTTCCGCACTTTTTCTTTACATGAGGATTTGATTGCTGATTTGAAAAAAATCAGTATCAGTAAAATTTGGATTGATGAAGCAGATAACAGCTGGGAATTGGAGTATACTCATTCAGAATCGATAGATTCCCGGCTGCCGGATGCGCTGACGGGCCAAATTATTAATTATTTCAATTTAAAAAATCTGTGCTGGAAGAAACCGGAACAGGAAACCAGTTCGGTCCCGCTTCCTGATTCGGAAGTACGGAAGGAAAACAATCCCACTGCCATAGAAACTGAACAGAAGGATAACAATCCCACTGCCGAAGATAATGCGCCGGAAGCAGGATATTACCCGGATGTTCCTGCAGAAGAACCGCCTCCGGATGCAGATTGCGGGTTTGATTCTAATATCGAAGAAGACGAAACCTATATGCAGGCCTACAATGCCTTATATGGGAAAAAGTTTGCGGACGGATGCCTGTTTGGTAAAAATTTTAAAGCGGATACTGTCATTCCGCTGAACGAATTGACGGAAGCCCGCCGCCACATTGTGATTCAGGGACATATCGGCACACAGCGGGATAAAGATGATAAACTTGTCGCTTTTGCTGAACGGGAAGTTCGGGGACGGAATAAAGATTCTTCCCGTTTACTGGTTTTATTTAATATTATCGATGCAGACGGCGGCATCTATGTAAAAGTTTTCTTTGATGACCGTGAGGAAGGGAACGAGTTTAAAAAACAGCTGAAAGCCGGCACAGAGTTGCAGTTGCTGGGAAATGCAGAACCGGATCAGTATAATCATGAGGCCATGACGTTTACACCGATTGCCATTAAGAAGATAGAAGTCCGGCAAAGAGAAGATAATGCCCCTGTCAAACGGGTGGAACTGCATTGCCACACAAAAATGAGCAAGCTGGATGCTATCACGCCAATGGCAGACCTGGTTAAGACTGCGATCCGGTTTGGTCATAAAGCGCTGGCCATTACAGATCATGGCGTGATACAGGCATTTCCGTTTTGTCAGGATGCGGTAGAGGATGCCGGCAGTGACCTTAAGCTTATTTACGGTTGTGAAGGTTACCTGACCAGTGATGAAAACGGAGAAATTTTGCGGGAAGGACTGCCGCATACGCAAAAAATCCGTTCCAATCATATTATTCTACTGGCAAAAAACTATACCGGGCTGCGTAATTTATACAAATTAGTTACGCTGTCTCATCTTAGTTATCAGAACGGGACAGGGGTTCGGGCCCGTCCGTTAATTCCCCGCAGCATACTGGAAGAACTTCGGGACGGCCTTCTGTTAGGCAGTGCCTGTGAGATCGGTGAACTCTATCAGGCGGTGGAACAGGGAAAGTCAGAAGAAGAATTACTGAAAATTGCTGACTTTTACGATTATCTTGAAATACAGCCACTGGGCAATAACGCGTTTCTGGAACGGGAAGGGCGTTTTACCCATGACCAGCTGATCGAACACAATAAGCTGATTTACCGGCTGGCAAAGAAACTGGGAAAACTTTGTGTGGCAACCTGTGATTCCCATTTCCTTAACCCGGAAGATGCCAAGACGCGCGCCATCCTGCAATACAGCCAGGGATATAATGATGCGGATATGCAGGCGCCCCTGTATTTCCGCACAACAGAAGAAATGCTTGCGGAGTTCACGTATTTTGATGAAGAAACCGCTTACGAAATCTGTGTGACCAATCCAAATAAAATTGCGGACCAGATCTGCCGGCTCAAACCGGTTCCGGACCGTGACCAGCTGTATTCTCCTGCCATATCCGGCGCCGAAGAAGAAATTGAAAGAAAGAGTTATGAGAAAGCGCATCGTTATTATGGAGATACGTTGCCGAAGGTTGTAGAAGACCGGCTGAAGATGGAACTGGATGCAATCATCGGTCACGGGTATGCCGTTTTGTACGAGATTGCCCATAAACTGGTAAAGCATTCCATGGATGAAGGATATCTGGTTGGTTCCCGGGGTTCTGTGGGCTCCAGCTTTGTTGCCTGCATGACAGACATTACGGAAGTCAATCCCTTAATTCCTCATTACCGTTGCCCGAAATGCCGGCACACTGAATTTTTTGAACACAATGAATATGCCAGCGGATTTGATCTTCCTCCCAAGAACTGTCCGGAATGCGGAACCGATATGGCCCGTGACGGTCATAATATTCCATTTGCTGTATTTATGGGATTCCATGGTGACAAAGTTCCGGATATCGATTTAAATTTCTCTGATGAATATCAGCACAGGGCCCATAAATATACGGAAGAACTGTTTGGGCGTGATAATGTCTGCCGGGCCGGAACCATTGCTACGATTGCACCGAAAACCGCATGGTCTTATGCAAAAAAATATTTTGAAGAACATAATATTCCGGCGCATCCGGCCTATGTGGAAAGTTTTATTGCCGGCCTGAACGGGGTAAAACGTACAACAGGGCAGCACCCTGCGGGAATCATGGTTATCCCGAGGGATATGGATATCCACTATATCACCCCTATGAGTCATCCTGCCGATGATAAAAACAGCAATATTATTACGACGCACTACGATTACCATTCCATCAACGATCGCCTGGTAAAACTGGATATTCTGGGTCATGTTGACCCGACGATGATCAAACGTCTGGAAGAATTCACCGGTATTAACGCGATGGATATTCCCGTCGGGGATCCGGACACCATGTCCATCTTTTCCTCAACAGAAAAACTGGGGGTCACTCCGGAACAGATTGGAACAAACGTAGGGACACTGGGCATACCGGAATGTGGGACCCGTTTTACCTTGGACATGATCCACGAACTGAAGCCGAAGCTGTTCAGCGACATTGTCAGGGTATCCGGTTATTCCCACGGCACCAATGTGTGGATCGGCAATGCCAAAGATCTGATAGAATCCGGTCACCCGGTAGAGCAGACCATTTCCACGCGGGATGACGTGATGACTTCTTTAATTGCAAAAGGTGTAGATCCGGCACTTGCTTTTAAAACCATGGAGTATGTCCGTAAAGGAAAGGCAGCAAAAAAGGGTTTGGAACCCGCAATGAAGGAAGCAATGGAAAAGGCCCATGTGCCTGACTGGTATATGAAATCCTGCGAGACTGTCCAGTACCTGTTCCCGAAAGCCCATGCCGTGGCGTATGTACTGAATGCATATCGGATTGCTTACTGTAAAGTGCATCACCCGCTTGCGTATTACGCCGCGTATTTTTCACAGCGTGCTGACGTGGACGCCACATACATTGCCAAAGGGGAATCCTTTATCCGGCAATATATAAAGAATGTCGAGTTGCAGGGAAAAGAAGCCAAAGCCGTAGATAAAGACAACGTCGTTTATCTGCAGTTGATTCTGGAAATGCTGGCAAGGGGATTTGTTTTTTATCCCATTGATTTATACAAATCTCACGCCTATCAGTTCCGTCCGGAAGATGAAAAGGGAATCCGCATACCGTTATGCTGTCTGCCGGGTGTTGGCAAAGGTGTGGCCAGGACGCTTTCCTTAACGGTAAAAAACAATCCCCGTGATTTTATTTCTCAGGAAGACCTGCTTTCCTGCTGCCGGCAGACAGAGCAGAATATTACGGATAAGATTGCAAGACGTGAAGAACTGTTGCCGGAAGAAGAGGAGCTTGGACATGTGGGGCAGACGGCCCTGGATGCGTTGGCGGATTACGGCGCTCTTGGCGATTTGCCGGTAAGCAATCAGATGGACCTGTTCAGTTTTTCCTGACCTGTTGGTTACGACGGTCAAAAGGCCGTAATACCAGAGATAAAGCGCAGTTTTTTAACTAAATGCGCGTTACAGCAAAGATTCTTCTAAAAACACTTTGCAATTATGTTTTTTAATGATATAATATGTAAAGAAAATTTATGAAGTAATGAGAAAGAGTGGGCGCAAAACCCGCTCTTTCGTTATATTGGAATATGCTAAGCGGGGAGTGAAGCCATGAAACGTGAGGAAGTGGAGAAGTTTATAACAGAACTGGTCATGCCTATACTGAAAGATACAGATCTTATGCTGGTAGATGTGGAATATGTGCGTGAGAAAGACTGGTATCTTCGTATCTTTATTGACAAACCGGAAGGCATCGAAATAGATGATTGTCAGTTTGTAAGTGAAAAACTGGCAGAAGTATTGGATGACAGGGACCCCATTAAAGAAAAATATTATCTGGAGGTTTCTTCCCCCGGCATTGACCGCCCGTTAAAAAAAGATAAGGATTTTACAGGGAATTATGGTAAGAAGGTGGATGTTCAGTTCTTTTCACCAGTTGACGGCAATAAGGAACTGACGGGCATTCTGCTTTCCCATTCCGAAACAGATATAGAATTGAAACGGATTATTAAAGGCAAAGAAGAAAAGAATCCGATTCGAATCGAACGTAAACTGATTGCGGTAATCAGACCACATATTGATTTTTAAGGAGGAATTAGAAAAGTGAGTTCAGAGTTCGTGCAGGCAATTGAAGCATTAGGAAAGGAAAAGGGCATTAATTCGGATATATTGTTTCAGGCTGTGGAAGAAGCCGTGGTAAGCGCATACAAAAAGAATTATGACAGTTCCCAGAACGTACGGGTGGAAATGTCAAAAACCACCGGTGAGTTTCACGTTTTTGAACAGCGCAGAATCGTGGAACAGGTAGTGAAACCCCACGATGAGATTTCGCTGGAAGAAGCTATTAAAATCAATCCCAACTATATTTTGGGCGATATTGTGGAACAGGAAGTGTTCCCGAAAAACTTCAGCCGTGTTGCAGTCCAGAATGCCAAGCAGATCATCATGCAGCGTATTCGGGAAGCGGAACGGAACATGGTCTACGATAAGTTTTCGGAGCGTGAGGATGATATTGTAAACGGATCGATCCAGCGTGTGGAACGCGGAACCGTATATGTTGATCTGGGTGCAACAGAAGGCCTGTTAATGGCAAATGAACAGGTTCCCGGAGAACGGTATCTTCCCCACGACCGGATGAAGTTCTACATCATCGAAGTTAAAAAGACCGGAAAAGGTCCTCAAATCATGCTGTCCCGCACGCATCCCGGTCTGTTAAAACGGTTGTTTGAACTGGAAGTTCCGGAAATCCATGATGGTGTCGTTGAATTAAAATCCATCGCAAGAGAGGCCGGAATGCGTTCCAAGATTGCTGTTTTCTCCAACGATGAAAAAGTAGATCCCGTAGGCTCCTGTGTAGGGCACAAAGGAATGCGTGTGCAGAATATCGTAAACGAATTGCGCGGTGAAAAAATCGATATTGTTAAATTTAATGTGGACCCGGCACAATATGTGGCTAATGCGTTGTCACCTGCCCAGGTTATCAGCGCAGTTGCCAGTGAAACAGAAAAAATCTGCTGGGTTGTCGTTCCTGATTACCAGCTTTCGCTGGCCATTGGCAAAGAAGGACAAAATGCCCGTCTGGCAGCCAAACTGACCGGCTGGAAAATAGATATCAAACCGGAATCTGAAGTAAATACTGATGAGGATGTCCAGGAAGGGAGCGGTGAAGAAGCGTGAAAGTAAAAAAAATCCCACAGCGGAAATGCGTCGGCTGTGGTGAGATGAAGTCCAAAAAGGAACTGATTCGCGTTGTCCGTTCTCCCGAAGGAGACATCTCGTTAGACCTGACCGGCAAAAAAGCCGGCCGCGGCGCTTATGTGTGTCCGGATAAGGAATGCATAACCAAAGCGTACAAGGCGCACCGGCTGGAAAAGGCCCTGGAAAAACAGGTAAATGATGATGTGTATAAAAAACTTCTGGAGGAAATGAAACATGAGTGATAAAGATGTGGCAGGCGCGTTAGGCCTGGCGCAAAAAGCCGGTAAACTTTCCTCCGGGGATCTGGGTGTGAAAGATGCCTTGTCTGATGGCAAGGCAATGCTTCTTGTCATTGCTACGGATGCAGCTCCCAATACGGTAAAAGAGCTGAAGTTCCTGGCAGAAAAAGCATCTGTACCTGTTGTCTTCTGTATGCAGCGGACTGCGTTAGGTCTCTGCATCGGGAAAGCCCCCCGGGCAGCGGTTGCTGTACTGGATAAAGGGTTTGCCGGATTGATTATGAAAAAGTGGAACGTGTGATATAAGCTGGAGGTAGCTGAATGGGGAAGAAACGAATTTTTGAGATTGCAAAAGAATACGGAGTAAAAAGTCCTGAAATCATAGAATTACTGGCTAAACATAATATAACCAAGACAAATTTCAGCAGTGTGGAAGAAAGTGACGTTGCCATTATTCATGCAGCGTTTTCCAAAAAAGCCGTAAAACAGGAACAACCACAGGCTGTACACAAAACGGAAAAGCCGCAAGCTTCAGGAAGTGCTGAAAAAGCAAAACCTGCAGCCACTTCGTCTCCGGCAAAACCAAGGCCGGAAAAAACGGAGCGGCCTTCTATGATCGTCAAACCTATCATTATGACTGTTGAAACCAATGCGGAGGGCAAAAGCACGATTACGCATAATGCCCTGCAAAGGGACAAAGCGGTTAAGCCTGTTTCTACGGAAAACAAACCGGAAAACCGGGCTGCAGTTCCGCAGAATCAGACAGTTAATAATGACGGAAAGAATAAATATCGCAACGCGCCGAATCATATTAATGCAGACAACAAGGGGCCGAAAATGGAAAAAGGATTCGGTTCTGCGGCAACACCTGCAAAGGCGGCAGAAAAACCGGCCGGAGCAGGACAGGTTACGGGAGAACGTAACCTGAACGCCAATCTGAACAGAGGTCCCCAAAACCGTCCCACGTCCTCGCAGGGAAATGTAAATCGTCCCAATCCGAATCGTGATTTTAATCGTCAGGGACAAGGGCAGGGTCAGGGCTTCAACCGCCAGGGACAGAACTTTAATCGGGGCGACCGTCAGGGACAAGGGCAGGGCCAGGGCTTCAATCGCCAGGGACAGAACTTTAACCGGGGCGACCGTCAGGGACAAGGGCAGGGTCAGGGCTTCAACCGCCAGGGACAGAACTTTAACCGGGGCGACCGTCAGGGACAAGGTCAGGGTCAGGGTTTCAACCGCCAGGGACAGAACTTTAACCGGGGCGACCGTCAGGGACAAGGACAGGGCCAGGGTTTCAATCGACAGGGTCAGGGCTTTAATAAAGATAAAGACGCAAATCAGGGTAATAAATTTGGTGGAAACCGCCCGGGCAACCGCAACAATAACGCGGCTAAAAAACCTGCCGGTGGTTTTGAAGAGATTCCGCGCGGTAAGGAAAGCCGGGAAAAATATAATAAAAAGCACGAAAAACAGTTAAAAGGTTCCTATGCTTCCCGTGACAGCAGACCGATGCGCAGCGCAGACCATATGCGTCCCACAAAGCACCTGAAATCCAAAACCGGTGCTCCCGTACGCAATGAACAGCATATTACTGTGGTACGTCCTACCATGGTGCAGATTGCTGAATCTATCAACGTGCAGGAATTTGCGAAGATGATCAAACGGGAAGTTGCGGAAGTCATCAAGAGCCTCTTCCTGTTAGGAGAAATGGTGACGATCAATCAGGATATTGATTTTGATACAGCAACACTGGTCGGCAACGAATTCGGTGTCGATGTACAGCCGTTACCGCCGGAAGACGATCCTACCGAAATTCCCGAAATCGAAGACGATCCGGCAGAACAGGTTGTTCGTCCTCCGGTTGTTACCGTTATGGGCCACGTTGACCACGGTAAAACCTCGTTGCTGGACGCAATCCGCAAAACGCATGTTACAGCCCGTGAAGCCGGCGGCATTACCCAGCATATCGGCGCCTATACCGTAACTACCGGCGGAAAGAAGATTACGTTCCTTGATACGCCGGGCCATGAAGCGTTTACAGCCATGCGTGCCAGAGGCGCACAGTGCACGGACATCTCAGTTTTGGTAGTAGCGGCGGACGACGGCGTAATGCCACAGACCGTGGAAGCAATCAACCATTCCAAAGCGGCCGGAGTGCCTATTATTGTTGCCATCAACAAAATGGATAAACCGGCTGCGAATCCGGAACACGTAAAGCAGCAGCTTTCCGAGATGGAACTGATTCCGGAAGACTGGGGCGGCGATACCATTATGGTTCCCGTTTCCGCACATTCCCATCAGGGCATTGACGATTTGCTGGAAATGATTCTTCTGGTAGCAGAAGTAAAAGAACTGAAAGCCAATCCGAAACTGCCTGCTCACGGTACCATTGTTGAAGCAAAACTGGATAAAGGCCGCGGACCGGTTGCCACTG
>JAFSPK010000088.1:0-25263 GCA_017443005.1 Acidaminococcaceae bacterium | reverse complement strand
GCGCCGCGGCAGACTCCTGGATGTCCCATCTGGCGATTGAAGTGGCCGGCGAAGAAACCAGTAACGAATGGTGCGAACCGGTAACGGATGCGGAATACAGCAAACTGAAATAATCAAGTGAAGAGATGCTGATTGAATGAGGAGGAACCAACTCCGCGATACATTCCATGCAACCAAGTAAATTCAACAAAACCAAGGCATTCAGTCATTCACCCATTTATTGTAAAAAGAGCCGTAAGTCAGTCCCCAAAGAGGATGGCAAACGGCTCTTTTTCAATTAGAGGAGCAGAGGGGTAAAACTTTCTAATTGTTTCAATGTTTCTTTTGAATTATGGCAAAGCGGTCAGTGTGGATGAATTTCTCTGATAACCGATAATTTCTATGTATTACCCAAGTCCTTTCTTATATTCTGTTCCCCAGGTCTCCATAGATTTGATGATGGGGCGCATGGATTCGCCGAGTTCGGAAAGAGCATATTCTACACGGGGCGGCACTTCGGGAAATACGGTGCGTGTGATAATGCCGTCTTCTTCCATTGAGCGGAGACTGTCAGTCAAAACCTTCTGGCTGATCCCTTCAAGGCTTCTCTGCAGTTCGTTAAAGCGCCAAGGTCTTACAAGCAGGTTTCTCATGATGAGCAGTTTCCATTTGCTGCCTATCAGGGATACTGTGGTTGCTACCGGGCAATCTGGGAGTTCTTCTTTTTTCTTCATAGGGGATACCTCCTATAATATTTATTTTATGGTGTTACATTCAAATGTGATGTAACAGTTAAATTATAGTGCAATGTTCAACTTGTGTCAATGATAATTGGGGAGTCAAAAAAATTTCTGCTCCTATAGGTTCCATGAAGCCAGTAAATCCGCAAAAGTTACAAAAAAGTAACCAGGGTTACAAAAAGGTGCGTACTTGTGGGATTTTCAGGCATCCGTATAATGAGAATCACAGACAGGCAATGGTGCCTGCTGAAACAAAACTCATCAAACAGGAGGTACGTATCATGGCATTATCAAACATTGCAGGATGGAATGTGAACACAGCTGGAAGCGCTTGTGGCGCATCTGACAAGCCGGCAGCATGCGGTGCATCCGAGAAGCCCGCAGCATGCGGAAGTGCTTGTGGCGCTGGCGATAAGCCTGCAGAGACACCGGCAGCATGCGGAGCAGCTGACAAGCCGGAAGAGAAGCCTGCAGCTTGTGGAAGCGCTTGTGGTGCAGGGGACAAATAAGAAAGCATTCAGCATAAATCTTGTTTACTCTGTACGCAGAACCACAACGAAATCAAAGATTTCTGTGGTTCTAGTGTGGCCAAACAGTTGATCCTCCGGCTGTCAAAGGTCGGAGGATCTTTTCAGAGAGATATCAGCATAAAGCTGTTTAAGATAATCAGGAATTGGAGCGTAGGATCATGAAACCTTATTTTTCTTTTCAATGGCATATAACAGATGAATGTGATCAGAGATGCAAGCATTGCTATATCTACTCTGCAGGGGATCATACCTGCCTGCTTTCCATGAACTGGGAACAGATGGAGAACACATTCTATAACTGCCTTGATTTCTGTGAAGTATATGGGAGAACACCGTATTTCTATATCACAGGTGGAGATCCGATCCTGCATCCTGATTTCTGGAGATTATTAGAACTTATCCATAATCATGATATCAAGTTTACGATCCTGGGAAACCCGTTCCACTTAAATGACCAGGTGTGCCGTGAACTGAAATGGTATGGCTGTGAGAAATATCAGCTTTCTCTTGATGGTCTCAGGGAGACACACGACTGGTTCCGGAAGCCGGGTTCTTATGATTGCACCTTGGAGAAGATCGGATGCATCAATCGTGCAGGCATCCGCAGCGTTATCATGACGACTGTATCCAAGACGAACCGTATGGAGGTTCCGGGAATCATTGATGAAGTGGTAAAGGCTGGGGCAAACGTATTTGCCTTTTCCAGATATGTACCGAGCGGCGGTGATCTGGATGCTAGCATGACCGCACAGGAATACAGAGAGCTTCTGGCAATCTGTGATAAGAAGTTCAAGGAATACGAAGCGGAAGGATGCGAGACTTACTTTAACAAGAAGGATCATCTTTGGACGCTGTATGAATATGAGATGGGAGAGTTCAAAATCCCGGAGAATGCCAAAAATGGAATGATCTATGGCGGATGCAACTGCGGCAACTGCCATTTGACGATATTGCCGTCGGGTGATGTGTATGCCTGCCGGAGAGTAGCAGAGAGCAAAGTCGGAAATGTATTTGAGGACAGACTTGCGGATCTGTGGGTGACAAGTGTTGAGAGCTACCGTGAGTACGAGAAGTTCAGCAAGTGCTCCAAATGCAAACTGCTTGCATGGTGCAGAGGATGTCCGGCGGTAGCAAGAGGTACTTATGGTGATTTTTATGCGAATGATCCGCAGTGCTGGGCAGATGAAAATGGAGAACTGTTTCAGGGGGTGGAAGGTTGATGGATGTAAAGACCTGTATTGAAAAGCTTGGATGTGTCGGTGTTCTGAACTTTGCGACGGTGGATGAAGACGGAGCACCGCAGGTAAGAAATATCAGTGCGATCCATTATGAAGGAACGGACATCTATTTTTTGACGGCAAGAGGAAAATCCTTTGCAAGACAGCTCTATGCGGATGGCAGAGTGCAGATTTCGGGTTATACGAGATATAAGGAGACAATCCGGGTATCCGGTAAGGCTGTCCCGGTTCCGGAGGATGAACAGATCAAGTGGCGTGATGTCATATATAAAGAACAGCCGTATCTTGAAAATGTCTATCCCGGAGAGAGCAAGAACATCGATACGATGTTTGTGATCAAGGATTATACGATCGAATATTTCTGCCTTTCTACCAGACCGATCACGAGGGAGTGTTTTGCTGTCGGAGGAGCGGAGCTAAAACCGAAGGGCTATATGATAACGGATACCTGTATCGGATGCGGGAAATGCACCAGGGTATGTCCGCAGGGAGCGATAGATAAAGGAGATCCGAAGCCTTTCAAGATAAGGCAGAATAACTGCCTGCAATGCGGAAACTGTTTTGAGAATTGTCCGGTGCAGGCAATCGAAAGACTTTAGAAAAGGAGAAAGATGGGATGGATAAGATGATGAAGGCTGTAGTGCTTACAAAACCTACTAAAGGAGAAGATGTCATTCTGACGGATATCGCTGTTCCGGGAGTAAAGCCGGGATGGGTGCTTGTGAGGGTAATGGCATTCGGTATGAATCATTCGGAAGCCATCCTCAGAGAGTTTGAGATCGAAAATGATTATATCCAGAAGCCGATCATCCCTGGCATTGAGTGTGTCGGTGAGATAGTGGATCCTTCTGACAGCGGATGGGAAAAAGGACAAAAAATCGCAGCTCTTATGGGTGGTATGGGTCGGAGCTTTAACGGCAGTTATGCGGAATATGCGCTGCTACCGGTTCATCATGTATTTCCGGTTGAGTCAGCCCTTGCATGGGAAGAGATGGCCGCAATACCGGAGACCTATTTCACGGCGTGGGGTTCCCTGTTTCAATGCCTCCGGCTTACGAAAGAGGATAAATTTTTGGTGCGCGGAGCCACCTGCGCTCTTGGATATGTGGCTGTGCAGCTTGCGAAAGCTCTGGGCTGTACCGTGGTCGGAACAACACACAGAGAATCCAAGATGGAGCTTCTTAAAGAAGCCGGATGTGATGAATGTATCCTGGATGATGGAAGCCTACGTGGTAAGGTGAGCGGAGTCACAAAGGCTCTGGAACTGATCGGGATCAAGACGGTACAGGATACCATGAGAGCCACGGAGCATGGCGGCATCGTATGCAATACCGGTGTTCTTGGCAAGGTTTATGAGTGGAATCATTTTGATCCAATCAAGGATATTCCGAACGGCGTGTGTCTGACCGGGTTTTACAGCAATTATCCGACAACAAAGATGATGCAGGATATCTTCAGCTTTATGGATGAACACCAGCTGAAGCCACTGACCGGTGCAACTTATGATTTTAAGAATATCCGTGAGGCGTGTATCGCTCTCGATGAAGGAAAAGTAAATGGAAAGATCATTGTGAAGGTTGGTGATTGATCATGGGAGCAGAGACGAAGACCCATTTTGTGGTGGATAAATCAAAATGTGTTAAGTGCGGAAAGTGCATCAATACCTGCTCCGGCATGGTGATCGAGTTCGGGGAAGACGGATATCCATACATGAAGGAGTTTGAGCGTTTTGGCTGGAGAGGATGCTGGAGATGCCAGCATTGCCTGGCTGTATGTCCGCAGGGTGCAATCTCTATCTTCGGAAAGAAACCGGAAGATTCCCTTCCGGTGCCGCCCAAAGCAATGGGTGAATATATGGAGCAGCTTGTGACAAGCCGCCGTTCCTGCAGACGCTTCCTTGATAAAAATGTGGATTCGGATATCATTACCCGTATTCTGTCTGCAATGGCGGCAGCTCCTACCGGAGGAAATGCACAGGGCGTGGAATATACAGTCATTGATGACAAGGACAGGGTGCATGAGATATGGCAGGAAGCCTATTCCGTTATGGATGCCAAGGCAAAGAAACATATCTACACTCACAGCTTCAGTGATTTTTATTACAGCAAGATGAAACAGTCGGAGAAGACCGTGCGAAAGGATGACCTGCTGTTTTGCGGAGCTCCGCATCTGTTTATCGCTCATGAGAAATGTGTCGGTAAATGGGCGGAGGACAGCAAAACGAACTGTCATCTTGCCGCCGCTTACTTTGAACTTCTCTGTAATGCCCATGGGCTCGGAACGACGATCATGAGTTACTCCGCCGAGGTGCTGAATGAACTGGCACCAGAAGCAAGAGCCATGTTGAACATACCGAAGGATCACTATACAGGACTGATTATCGGCTTCGGCTATCCGGAAATCGAGTATGCAAGGGGTGTACAGAAGGATCGCTCGGCAAAAACACACCGGTGGACACAGGAGCGCAAATGAATGAGCTGATGTGGGCGTGTGCCATACTTCCAGAAAAGGAAGAGACGGCGATCAAAAGTATTTGTAAGCGGCTGAACAAGGGGGTCGGCCTGCCGGAAACGGTATTCCGGTTCCCTCTGCACATCTCTCTGAAAAAGAGCTGGTATTGTGACAGATTTGAAGCAGCGCAGACAGATGTTGCCGATTATTTGAAGCACTGCGGAAGCTTTGATATTGAGATTAGTAAACCGATTATGCACAAGAATATGATCTGGCTTCCTGTGGGCGTTACAGGGGAACTGCAAGAGATCCATAAAGGACTTGATTTGCTTCTTGAACGTAAATATGGTGTGCCGCGTGCCACATTTGACGCAAGTTTCCAGCCTCATATCAGCCTGTTCACGAAAGGTGATCACGGGGATATGGCTGCGATGCATGAGCTGCTTGTAAAAGAGACTATGCCGCAAATAGCGCGGATACGGAATATCGTGATTGGCGGCGCTGTCCATCGGGATACCTACTATATGATCTGAGAGGACTATTTATGAAATACAGAAGAAACGGTGATCAGATATTGATCCGTATAGACAAGGGTGAGGAAATCCTTGATACTATTCTCAAGATTTGCACAGTCGAGAAGATATATGGAGCGGTTTTCTCCGGTATCGGGGCTTGCAGCAAGGCTGTGGTATCTTCCTATATTCCAGAAATGAACGATTTTACGAATCACGAGGCAGACGGCTTGCTGGAACTGATATCATTAAGCGGCAATATCTCACGGGAGGATAATGCGCCCTTTGAGCACACGCATGCGCTGTTCTCGTATTTGGAAGATGGCGAGCAGAAAGTGCTGGCCGGGCACTTGAAACTTGCGCTCGTCAGTTATACGGCTGAAATCCTTTTGATTGTGACAGACACGATTGAAAAAACATTTGATCCGACTGTTGGAATCACTGTGTGGGATCTATGAATATTGGAAACAGTCAAACTTGAGAGGACACCTTGAGAAGACTCGGTCGGGATACGGCTGAGCTACTGGCATATTATATCGAAAAAAGGGGGGGACAGTGATACATGGACTTCATGGATATTTCAAAGAAACGGGTAACCGTGCGGAAGTTTGCTCCGAAACCCGTTGAGGAAGATAAGATAAATAGAATACTGGAGGCGGGCCGCTGGTCACCGACTGCCGTAAATAAGCAGCCACAGCGAATCCTGGTGCTGAATACGCCAGAAAGCCTTGCAAAGGTTAGAGAGTTCTGTTCCTTTGGCTATGATCAGAAGTATGTAGATCTGGCAAAAGAATGTGATGACAAAGAGCAGGGGAAGGTCAATTTTTACTATGGAGCCCCATTGGTCCTCTTTGTTGCCTATGATAGGACGGAATGCTGGACACATCCGCAGAGCGGAAAATCCAGCGGAGCCACAGATGCGACAATCGTTGCCACACACATGATGCTGGAGGCGGCAAGTCTTGATCTTGGGAGTGTATGGATTTCTTATTTTGACGAGGATAAGGCTAGGGAACTATTAAATCTTCCGGCGGACTGGCAAAGTGTATGTATGCTGTATATCGGATATCCAGCAGATGATTTCGTACCCAACACCCACCTTGGAGGACATCGAAAACCCTTGTCCGAGACTTGTTTTTATAATGCTATTCAGGAAGAAGGATCGGTAGAATGAAACAGGAAGAAAGAAGGTTATATCTGATCCGGGAGCTTTTGCATGAGCAACCACGATACAGAAATATAGAAATCTCGAAGGATCATGCCGAACAGAAAAAGCTGCTGCGTTCACTGATGAATATACGCATGGCAGCTCCCATCAGCGAAGCTTTTCTGCAGACGCAAGATGAATATCTGCAGGAAACTATAAAGGAAAAAGGGATTACAGATATAAAGGATTTAATACCTGCTGAAGAAGGGATTTATCTCTGGCAGGGCGATATTACAACACTTAAATGCGATGCAATCGTAAACGCCGCCAACAGCGGGATGACAGGCTGCTATCAGCCTTGTCATAACTGCATTGATAATTGTATCCATACGTATGCCGGAGTTCAACTCAGAAATGCCTGTGCAGAAATAATAGAAAAACAAGGGTATGAGGAACCGACCGGGTGTGCGAAGATCACATCGGCCTTCAACCTTCCATGTAAATATGTATTGCATACGGTCGGACCGATCGTCCAGGGGCATCTCACAAAGGAGCATGAAGAACTGTTGGCATCATGCTACAGGTCATGCCTGGAACTTGCTGATGAGAATGGTGTAAAGAGTGTAGCGTTTTGCTGTATATCAACGGGAGTGTTTATGTTTCCAAATGAACGTGCGGCAGAGATCGCTGTACAGACCGTGCGGGATTACCGCAAGGAAAAGAATAGCGGGATCGAGGTGATATTCAATGTTTGGAAGGATGAAGATTACGAAATCTACCGGGAATTACTCGGATGAGATAAAGAGATTAAAGAAAGCTATAGAAGAAGCGGATGCTATTGTGATCGGAGCAGGAGCCGGGCTTTCGACTTCTGCAGGATTTATTTATAACGGCGAGCGGTTTGAGAAACATTTCTCGGATTTCGGAAAGAAATACGGCTTTAAAGATATGTATTCCGGCGGATTTTATCCTTATGATACTCCGGAAGAGATGTGGGCATACTGGTCGAAGTTCATCTTTGTCAACAGATATATGGATGTGCCTAAACCGGTGTATGAGAATTTGCTTTCCTTGGTAAAGGATAAGGATTATTTCGTTATCACCACGAATGTGGACCACTGCTTCCAGAAGGCAGGCTTTGAGAAGAAGCGTCTCTTTTATACCCAGGGCGATTACGGCCTGTTCCAGTGCAGTGAACCTTGTCATAATGAGACCTATGAAAATGAAGATATGGTTCGGGCTATGGTAGAGCAGCAGAAGGACATGAAGATCCCTACAGAACTGATCCCGAAATGCCCGAAGTGTGGGAAGTCGCTCACTATGAATCTTCGATCGGATGATAAGTTTGTAGAAGATGAAGGCTGGCATCAGGCAGCAGAAAGATATGAGAATTTCCTCAGAACCAGGAATGGAAAGATCCTGTTCCTGGAACTGGGGGTCGGATATAATACACCTGGCATAATAAAATATCCTTTCTGGCAGATGACAGCAAAGAATCCGGATGCGACATATGCCTGCGTGAACTGTGGTGAAGCTGTGTGTCCTGAAGATATCAGGAAGCAGTCCATCTGTATTGACGGTGACATCGGGCAGGTAATTGAAGAATTACGATAAACAATGAAGGAGGCTGCTGAAAATGAAAGAAAAGGTAAATATTACCGACTATGCAAATGTTATAACAAAGACTCTGCCTAAAGGGATCCTTTTAAATACATATGTTGACAAGTTTAATTCAATGGTGATTGGCTGGGGACATCTTGGAACATTATGGAATAAGTCGACTTTTCATGTATATGTCCGTCAGGGGAGATATACAAAAGAACAGCTGGATAAAGCGGGTGAGTTTTCTATAAGTATTCCCCTTGATAGTCCTGATCCTCAGATTAACAAGATCTTAGGATGGCAGTCGGGCTTTCATATTGATAAGGTAAAAGAAGCAGGTCTTTTACTTGAAGATGCAGAGATGATCAAAACTCCCGGTGTAAAACAGTATCCGCTTACTATCGAATGCAAGGTTCTCTATTCACAGGATCAGGATCTTTCTAAGATTCCGGAAGATATCAGGGAGAAGACATATCCTCAGGATGTGGATGGTACATATCCAATGGCAAACAGAGATTACCATACCATGTATGTCGGTGAGATTGTTGACGCTTATATTATCAGATGAAGGAGGGAACCCATGTTTAAGATAGTTGCAAGACTGACTGTTAAGGCGGACAAAATTGATGAATTCAAGAAAACAGCTGAGGAACTTGTAAGAAAATCAAGTGCAGAAGAAGGAAATATCTTTTACACACTGAACCAGGATACGCATGATGAACAGAAATTTTCTTTTATAGAATGCTGGAAAGATGACGAGGCCATGAATGTACATAAAACATCAGAGCACTTCACAAGAATATTCCCAATCCTTTCCGGAATGGCGGAAGGTTCAGGACCTAATGAATTGTATAAAGAAGTGGAGTTCTAATGTCAGGTATTAGAAAGTGTCAAGAGTTTTTTTATCTCTGGGTTCTTCTTTGAGTTTTTTTTATGTAGAGTAAATATTGAACATTATATCTCAATAAAACTTAACAAGCATTTCACTAAAGAACTACAAAAAATATGATAGAAGATGGGGTATCTAAGACGGTGATGATTGATTGTAACAGATTATCGCCCGTCTTTTTTTATCACAAATCGCCGGAAGCGGCACATCAAAGGAAGGAGATTGTAGGAATGTATTTCGAGCATATCATTAGCGTGAATAAAATCTTCAGTTAAGAAACGGAAGGGATGCTATCATCAAGGACTGAGAAAATGATTATAAATAATAACAAGTATAGGCATACTATCTTGTAATATCACAGAATGCCGTCCAGTTGCCGTATCGTCCAGTCGCGAAACTCGGCAACGGAGGATTGCCCTTTTTTGACCATAGATTTTCTCTTCTTTGCTTCGCTCTTAAAGTCCTCATAGGCGGACTTGATCTCAGCGAGGCGTTTAGGGGAGCAATCGGAGATCCTCTCCATGCGATGGATGTAGTGTAGCCATCGCTGGGCTTCGTTTTTGTATATATGGTCATATTCGTTCTCTATTGCACGGGCATCGAAGTCACGCTTTGCCTGTGTTTTCATCTTCTGACGGCACTTATCGCTGCACATGGTATATTTCTGCGACTTGGCAAGGAATACCCTGTCGCAGACCTTGCAGGAGCGGAAATACAGGCTCCAGTCGGACAGCCTTGCGTGGTAATACATGATCACCGGCAGAAATGAGCGGTAAGCAGTTACGCACTCTATATCTGTCCTTGCCGGATACCAAACATCCATTTTCATCTCATCCCCAGACTGTCTGATCGTATCTGTGATAGAACGGTCAAGTAGGTTCTCCGCAGAATACTTTTCCATAGGTGATATAAGTCCCGTAAGGTCAATCTTAAACAGTTCAGCGGCTCTCTCCCTGTCTCTTGGCTCATGGGCACGGAGATACCCATCCCAGAGCCTTATGGCGGTATAGATGGCAAAGGGATCACCGGACTGATACATCTTGGCGCAGAAGTCGGCAGCTGCCTGCTCATGCTCCGGTTGTTTCCATCTGTTTGAGTGCAGTGCATTCCATAAGGGCATGAAGCCCCTGTACGTCCAGTCAGTCCCGTCTGATCTTTTGTTTATAAAAAGTGTCCCGATAGGGTGTATTTCGTCATAATAGACCATCGCATCAGGATCGTTCCAAAATTTTTTTATGATCTCTGTCTCTGATCCGATCAGGATTCTTTCCTTCCCGGACTTCTTATCAAGAGAAAGAGCAAAAAGTACCCTGTTTCCGCTTATTTCCTGCCTTTTGAAGTGATATTCCATACTGTTCTATACCTCGTTCGTGTGGTAATAATGAAAATAGTGCCACCTATTACACACAGGATACCGCAGAATGGTTGATTTATCAAGTGAAATCACGATATATTCATTGTGTGTGGTAAGCTTGTGCGATGAAGTGCTAACTCGTCACATATCACAACTGAATAGGCTGTAGGAAACGATACCGATCCGGGGAAGTATGCCATGATGAAACATCGCGTGAAGAGTGTGACATGCCGCACTTAAAAAGTGTATGGGCTATCAAATCCGTTGACGATGAGAAAGGCGAGGTAACAGGGAGGTTACCGGGACATAAACGAACGAGCGTGCCAAGGATCGGAGAATACGACGAAGATAGGCGAAATCTTTTGTCAGGAACGGATATAGATACGCAGCAAACCGCTCGTCTTTACCCAAGGGGAGCGGATACATAAAACGGTCGTTTCCTGCCGGGGAGATATGTGAATATATCAGGGGGAATGTGAGGATTCGTCATGAGGAGGGACCCGCTGCAAGCGGGTGGAGTCCTTATGACACAGCGGATCAAAACTGTTCAGAACAGCACTGAACGGCTTTACCGCGCCCCGCAATACGGCGAAAGGAAATTACGCTATGGCGGAAAAGCACGGCTTTACCAAAGTCGGGCCGGTGGACGTGCTGGATGCGGACGGGGATATTGACATGCCGGTGCAGAACGGCTATCACCTGAAATTCACCTGTACCGGATCCCATATTCAGAACTACGATACTTTCGTGGCGGTGCACCGT
The DNA here is from genome assembly GCA_017443005.1 of Acidaminococcaceae bacterium. Classification (GTDB taxonomy): domain Bacteria; phylum Bacillota; class Negativicutes; order Acidaminococcales; family Acidaminococcaceae; genus Succiniclasticum. Next base: position 14,059 of record JAFSPK010000088.1, on the reverse strand, counting down.
TTTAAGACCCATTACATTGCCCAGTTAGGCGGTAATATCAAAAATATATCTCTGTCCCTCGGTTCTCTTTCCGGAAAAGCGCTGATCCACAGCGCGGGCAAAAACGACAAAACCTATCAGTGGGCCGATGACGACACTACGGCTCAGTGCTTCGCGGACGCAGCCAAAGCGGCGATGGATTATAAAAAAGGGCGCTGGGTGTTTATCAATGTGCTGGATGCCTTTAAAGCGGAAGACAAATGCGTGAATGTGCAAGACCGTAAAAGCGTCGGCATTTTTGCCTCCGCCGATCCGGTAGCATTAGACCAGGCCTGTGTGGATTTTGAATTCGGTGCGGCCAAAGATGATGCCACAAGAACTGCGTGGGAAAAGCACCACAGCGTCAACGTGCTGGAGTTTGCAGAAAAGATAAATGTTGGGAAACGTCATTACCATATGGTTTCCGTGGATTAAAAATAAAAACATCCTGCAGAAAACGGCAGAACGCTCCATTGTTTTTGCTATGCTTTTTTGTTATAGCAGTGCTGCAAAACAGGCATTGTACATTCTGGCGAAGATAGGTTAAACTATATTATGGAAGTTTGTATTCTTTTTTAAACACGCCACGAAGGCAGGTTGCGGGACGCAGGAGCGTCCGGCGTAAGAAAGGAGACCGTCATGACAGAATTCAAACAGGCACCGGTTGTAGGAAGCAAGCGGGTGGACGCAGAAGCGTCCGGAACGAAAGCAAAGGTTTATTTTACCCGTACGATTGACGCGGAACATTTAATTAAGCTTTACAATTTAGTGAATGAAAATATTTATGGCAAAGTAGCTATTAAGCTGCACACCGGCGAAAAGCACGGTCCCAACATTTTGCCCCGGGATATGGTACAGGCTTTTCAGGCGACCGTTCCTGACAGCGCCATCGTGGAAACGAATACACTGTATCCGGGCGACCGCTATACCACGGAAGAGCATCGGGACACGCTGAAAGTAAACGGCTGGACCTTCTGCCCGGTGGATATTCTGGATGAAGACGGCGATGTGGCCCTGCCGGTACGCAACGGCTTACGGTTGAAGGAAGTGCATATGGGCGGTCATCTCACCGACTATGATTCCCTGATTGTGCTGACGCATTTTAAAGGACATGCCATGGGAGGCTTTGGCGGTTCCATGAAAAATATCGCCATCGGCTGCGCTTCCGGGCAGGTCGGCAAACGGGAAGTGCATCTGGTAGTGGACGACATGCCGGCTAATTTTGAAGAATGGCCCATGAAAGAACAGTTTATGGAAACCATGGCGGATTCCGCTAAGGCGACCTGCGATTATTTCGGCAAACACATTGTGTTCCTGAATGTAATGCGCCGCATGTCGGTGGACTGCGACTGCGCGGGCGTAGCGGCGGAAGAACCCACCATTGCGGATATCGGCATCTGCGCTTCCACGGATATTCTGGCCATTGACCAGGCCTGCTGCGACATGGTCTTCACCAAACCGGAAGGCGACCAGAAGGACCTGGTGGAACGCATCACCAGCCGTCACGGTTTGCACCAGCTCACCGCCATGCTGAAACAGAAGATGGGCAATCCCCAATACGAACTGATTGAAGTGGAATGAATGACGTTTCAGCATGCTGAAAGCAACGTACGTAAAGCTTGCAACAGACAGGCTGCAAAACAGTTTTGAATTACTGGTTTAAAAACGAGGGGGTAATTATAATGAAACGAGTTTTATTTTTCCTGACCGCGGTTTTTCTGTTAGCTGCGTTCGCCGGCGGTTGCGGCAGTGAAAAGAAAGCGGAAAAGCCGTCGGCAAAACCGGCAGCGGCGGAAACGAAAAAAGCGGAAGCGGCTTCGGCTCCTTCAGCAGGGGGCAGGAAAATTTTAGTCGCATACTTCTCCCGAACGGGTGAAGAGTACGGCGTGGGTGTAATCACCAAAGGCAATACGGCGGTGGTTGCGGATGCCATCGCGGAAATCACCGGCGCAGATAAATTTGAAATTAAAACGGTGAAACCGTATCCTCACGCATACCGTGAAACGACGGATATCGCCAAAAAAGAATTGCAGGACAACGTCCGTCCGGAAATTGTAGGAAAACCGGAAAATCTGAAAGACTACGATACGGTATTTTTAGGTTATCCCATCTGGTGGAGCGACCTGCCCATGGCCGTATACACTTTTTTGGAAAACAACGACTTTAACGGCAAGACCATCATTCCGTTCTGCACCAGCGCAGGCAGCTATATGACCGGCAAGGAAAGCCGCATTACCGGCCATGCCAAAGGCGCAACGGTTCTGAACAAAGGGCTGGGCCTGCCGGGCCGTATGTCCCAGGACGATCCGAAAGCGGTGAAGTCCGAAGTGGAAAAATGGCTTAAGGAGATTGGCTACGCAAAATAAAACATCTTACTCTTACGGCCGCAGATGATTCTGCGGCTGTTTTTGTTACTTACACTGCTGTTCCCAGAAGGCGGCAGCGCGATGGATCCAGCCTTCGGCAACAGTGCCTTCCCCCAGTCCGAAACCGTGGGGCAGGCCGGGGAAGATTTCGATTTCCGCAGCAGTGCCGTTGGCGCGGATGGCCTGTATGCGACGCTGCATGGTGTGGGAAGAAGCAATCCAGTCGCCGGTGCCGACGCAGTTATAGGTCGGGGGTTCGTTGCCGTAGACTTCAGACAGACCGGTGTATTGCATAATCACCGCTGCCGGACGGGGGCAGGGCTTTTCGCCAAAGGCTTCCGTGCCGAAAGAACCAAGCCATGCCGCCATGCGGGCTCCGGCGGAACCGCCCCAGAGGGAATAACCCGCAGTATCTACCTGCAGTTCTTTGGCGTGGGCATGGATAAAGGCGATGGCACGTGCCAGATCCTCCGGCCCTGTCCGGTAACCGGCGCGGTAAATGAGGGCGAAGGCGTTGTATCCCTTTTTGGAAATCTCCAGCGCGTGGGGGAAGCTGTCGTGCATGGAACCCACGTAGACCATGCCGCCGCCGGAATTGCAAATGGCGAATTTCGCGCCCGGCTTTCCTTTAAAAAAGAACAGCCCCGCGTCATTTTTGGAAGGATCCGCCGCTTTTTCTTCCGGCGTGTAAATATCATAAAAAATGGTGTTCCCGGCATCCGCATGCTGTTTGAAATAATTGCAGATTTCCACCGTCTTTTCCGGGCGGATTTCGGTATACCAGGTCAGGGACAGATTGCCCAGGGTGCTGCCGCTGAAGTAATGCGTGTTGACGGGGAAGATCAGCCGCCCGTAATGGCCGAAGGCCGGATAGCGGATCACGTCCTGTATCGGTGTGTTCACTGTAAAATTTTCGCTGCTGCGCGCCGTTTTATTTGCTGCCGTCATTTCCTTTGTTACAGCTCCTGTTTCAGCATTTGTTTTGGCTTTGGCCGCGGTTTCCGTTCCTGTGTTTGGCGCAGATTTTTCGGAACCTGTGGTCGCGGCATTGCAGCCGGAAAGCCCTAACAGGATGACGCACGTTACCAGAGCTGCGATTTTCTTTTTGTTACCTGCCAATAAATTCTGTAAACTGTTTATGACTGTTGCGTTCATGCTGTTCTCCAGTTTGTGTTGTTATTCTCTTTCAACGACCGGCGGCTGTAGCTGCGTTGAGGGACATTGATCCAGTCAGTCACAAAAAACACCGGTCAGCGTGCAGGCGAATTAATCAGTGTTTCCTTAAAATGAATACACGGCCGTCTGCGCGTCTTTACTTATACTCCGGCGCCAGCAGTTTCATCAGTCCGTCGTCGTGATGATAACGCACCGCCGGTTTGTTATCGAAAATCATGGCCGCGCCGTTTTCTCTTGTATAAGCCGGCCAGTTCGGCAGTCCTTTGGCGTTGGGGTTGCCATAACGGGCAAAGTTGATCCAGGCCTGGCTCATCTTATCCGCCAATGCATAGGCTTCCTTGGTGCCGCCCGTAGCCTGGCCGGAGAGATCAATATTATTGAAGATAAACGGAAGTTCCGCGCAGTGGTATGCCATGCCGAAGCCGCCCATCACCGGGGTTTCCCATGTGAAAACGTAGGTGTAGACCGGCGCTCCCTGCTGATCCGCCTTAATGCCTGCAACTTTTACGGCACGGGTCCGCAGCCAGGAATCCACGTAAAGGGCGTTGGCGTCCGGCTTGTCCGGATAAGCCTTGCGGAATTCGCGGAGCACGGCGTCAGCGTTTGCTCCGTATTTATCCTGCAGCCGCTTCTGCACTTCCGCCTCGCTCCAGTTATTTTTATTATCTGTCTGGGAAGCTGCCATAGTAGCCCACTGGTGGATAGTCGCCCATTCGTTGGCAACGGTGCCGATCAGCAGGGGAATCTCTTTGGCCTGAGGCTGAAACCCGTTCTTGCTTAAAACGGGATTATCCGGCACAACCTTGCCGTCCACCACAGGGCTCCAGCTTGCACCGCTGCGTACGCGATCCCGTCTAAATTCCTTCCCGGCTTTTACATAAGCGGTATTGGCAGCTGTAGCGAACTGCTCATACGGAATCGTTTGCAGTTTGTCCACTTCGGCTGCGGAAAGGCCTAACTCTGCCAATGTCAGTTCCGCCACGCGGCGGGTTACTTCCTGATCCGGCAGCGACATGCCTGTAAGTTCTACGCCGCCGCTTTGGACAACGGCTTTGTGGAACAATCCTTTTGCCGCCGGCATGGAGGTCAGCGTCAAAACCTTGGCGCCGCCGCCGGACTGGCCGAACAGAGTTACGTTATTTGGATCGCCGCCGAATTCTGCAATGTTTTCATGTACCCACTGCAACGCCGCCACAATATCCAAAATTCCGGCGTTACCGGATTTCTCATATTTTTTCCCGTATGCGGAAAGATCCAAAAAGCCCAGGGAGTTCAGCCGGTGGTTCACCGATACCACCACCACGTCGCCCTTGCGGCTGAGGTTTTCTCCGTCATAAACGTCTTCCACGCTGGCGGAACCGGCGAAATAGCCGCCGCCATGGAGCCACACCATGACCGGACGTTTCTTCCCGTCTTTAATGCCGGGGGTCCAGATGTTCAGGTTCTGGCAGTCTTCACTTTGCTGCAGGTTCCGGGGTTCCCAGTGGGGCCAGTACCAGTGGGGCGGGAAGATATCGTTCTTCTGGTCGGTGAATTGGGGCGCTACCGTCGTGTAATTCATGGCGGTTTTGATTCCGGCCCAGGGTTTTACCGGCTGCGGTTCCTCGAACCGTTTCGCCTCCGCGTACTGCACGCCCTTGTAATTGTAAATCCCTTTATGTACATAGCCCTGCAGCGTTCCGGCTTTTGTTTCCGCCACCGCCACGCCGGGCCCGGCGATCACTTCGCCCACATACCCCGCGTTGGGACGCGCCGCTTCCATTACCGCAGGAGAACTTACCGAAAATGTTGTCGCTGCCAGCAAAATGGCAAACACTGCCAGCGCTTTTTTGCCAAATACTTTTTTACTGTAAGACTTTTTAAATCTGTTCATTGCGCACACTCCTTTTTTTAGAAAATGCTTTATTTAATCCGTGGTTCCTTACTTGTTTTTCAGATAAGACGCAAGCGGCGGCATGATATGCGCCGCAATCATGCCGTTGCATAATCCGGTCACGACGCCCGCCAGCAAAAGAAAAGGCAGATACATGACAAGCGCCGGCGTCTGCAAAAGCAGAACAGCGATGCAAAGCTGCGCGATATTATGCGTTGCGCCCCCTGCAAGGCTGATGCCAATGGGAGAAAACCATTTGCTTTGGTAACACAAAAGCATGACGAGAAAACTGCATAACCCGCCGGTAAGGCTGAACGCCAGCGCAATGCCGCTGCCGGTCAGCAAGCCGGTCAGCAGGACGCGAAGCAGGGAAATGCTTAGCACATGAAACGGCGGCAAAAAGAAAAACGCTGTCAGCACGACTAAATTCGCCAGTCCCAGTTTGATGCCGGGAATGCCAACATGAAACGGTATCAGTATCTCGATATAACTCAGCATCATGGCAAGCGCAATCAAAAGGCCTGTTGCGGTTATTTTTCTGGTCAATGTGTTACCTCTTGCTGCAAGCGAACAATTTTGTCCGAACGCTAATTCCGGGCAAAAATATAAATCCTTTTCATCTAAAATAAGAATAGTAATCAGCGGGAGACAGCGTCAACCTCTGCAACTCTGTTTTCAGATTTACCTTCTATTACCAGTTGGTGTGGCAGGCATACGATTGTGTCGCCGATCTTTGAAATTTTCTGCTGCCTTACGCAGTCCCGGTTCGCACAGTCGGCAGAAATTATGAAGGCTGCATTATCTTTGATCACGATATCATTCCGCCCATGGGAAGTGACGACCGAAATGGTTTGCGGACTGTCCAGACGCCATGTGCCGTAATGTTTTCCATCTGTCGAAACAGCAATGGAATCCGCTTTTACTGATGAAGGTTTTGACTGAAATGCAAAAAACATTACGGCAAGTAATAATAAAAACAGCAGAAGAATTCCGTCATTGCGTTTCATAATCATGCTTTCCTGAATAATCTGTCGTAATAAAAGCCTGCCCAATGAAATATCGGAAAAAGATAGCTCAATTATTCCTTTAGATAAAGATATATGGAATATTTATTTAACCGGCGTAACAGAAAGCCTGGTTTCAAAAATGGGAAGCAGTCCTTCAGAAACATATAGCGTGCGGTTCTGTGTAAACAGGATAAACTGAAAACTTTCCCGCTGAGTCTGCCAGAATTTTATAGCCGCTTCCGGCCCCATTACGAACAAAGCGGTAGAAAGTCCGTCTGCCAGCGTACAGTCCCGGCAGACAATCGTAACGGAACGAATCCCGTTTTGCGCCGGTCTTCCGGTTTTGGGATTTAAAATATGATGATAACGAATATTGTCGTTTATAAAATACCGTTCATAATCTCCGGACGTGACCACCGAACTGTCTTTAACGGATAAAATGCCCAGATAGCTTTCTTTTTCGTCAGGGTTCTGTACGCCGACACGCCATGCAGAACCGTCCGGTTTGGCGCCGACGGCCTTTATGTTGCCGCCCAGATTGATCAGGGCGCTGCCGGTTTTATCCTGTGCAAGCTTCTCTGCCATTTTTTCTGCTGCATAGCCTTTGGCAATACCGCCAAAATCCAGCGAAACATCCGCGCCGTCCAGCGCGCAATACCGGGTCTCCTCATTCCACTGAATGAAGCGCATTCCGGTTTTTGCCAAAGCGTTTTGAATTTCAGTTTCATCCGGCACATGATAGGGGCCGTGGGGAAATCCCCAGCATTGCGAAACCGGCGCAAGGGTGATGTTGAAGGCGCCGCCGGTTTCTTTATGCAAAGCCAGGGAACGGGTCAGCAATGTGGCAGTGTCCACAGAAACGACAGCGGAGCGGTTTTTGCCCAGGCGCGAAATTTCACTGTCCCCTGCATGCGCAGATAAAAGACCGTCCAGACGCCGGATTTCTTTTTGCGCCGCGTCCACCGCTTTTTCAGCGTTGGCTCCGTAAGCGATAATTTTACAATAGGTGTCCATAGCAAAGAAATCCCGTGTGACCGGGAGTTCTTTTTTCTCAGATTTATTGGGCGCTAATCGACCGCAGCCTGATAAAAACACGGACAGGCTCAGCAAGAAAACAAATAGCGTTTTAATAAACATGATTACATCCAATTTGTCAAATCGAAAAGAATGCGAGAAGTCAGTTACGTTATTTATTCTTTCGGTTGGTTATTTTCCTAACAGTTTGTCCATGAATGCGTTCACCTGTTTTCTGGTTTCTTCATTGGCTGTTCGCGCTTCGACTGTGAAGCCGTCTGCCAGTTTGATCTTAGGTTGCAGTTCTTTCAACGGATTCAGGACCGCGTCCAGCCTGCTTCCGCGGTTAATGCCAAAAGGAACTACGGTTTTGCCGGAAAGGTCTGTTTCTTTTAAGAAAGTGGAAACAGCCGGCGGCATCGTATAGTGCCAGACGGGAGTACCAAAATAAACTGTGGAATACTGGGAAAGATCCGGCGCTTTTTCCTTGAGAGGCACAGTTGCTTTGGTATCAAGCTCCTTCACAACGCGGTCGCGCATGATTTCAAACTTTGGATTGTAAGGCTCTTTTACGACAATGTGGAACACATCCGCGCCGGTCCGTTTTGCGATTTCCTGCGCCAGTACCTGCATGTTCCCTTCCGTGTTTTTCGTGGATTCATGCAGGCTTGCAGATGTGACTGCGTCTACGCTCATGTTGCTGGTATCGCCGATGTTTTCGCTGTACGCAAAATAGATGACAATGGGTTTCTTTCCGGTGTTTTCTACTTTGGTAGCGCCGGTAGTAACCACCGCGCCTTCCGATTTGGAAGACCCGAACAGGCTGCAGCCTGTCAATACCGTAACCATAACGAGCAGGAACATCAATTTGCTAAACTTTTTCATAATAATATCCTTTCCGGCAGCACGCAGCATGCCAATAAATTGTTGCAATGGAACAGCCAACGGGCGGCCTTTTCAATTATCACTTTGTTTGCAGATTAACCAGTTCAATTCGCACCAGTCCTTCTGCCCCGGACAACTTTTCAGCTTCGGCGGGGTCATCCGCCCGTCCCAGAGGGATTACGGCTACAGCAGTTTTGTCAAATTTGTGATTGTACGGCATAGACACGCTGGGTCCTGCGTTCCAGTAATTCAAGTTCCCCACTTCATAATTCCAGGTTGTAGGTTCATTTGAACTCAGCTGGGCAGGAAGGGAAATGCTCTTGGCAAAGCCCATCCGCTCTACCAACGTTGTCTGCACGGGCAGCTGCGCCACCAGGTCTGCTGCAGCCCGCGTTCCGTTCAGTGTGACAACAACGTTGGCGGTGTTAGTGACAATACGGATTTTTGTTCCCTTAACGCTTTCATATTTTGCGGAAACGGTTTTTTCTTCCGGCATGGCTGTTGCTGCCGCAACTGCCAGAAATAATACGGCAAGCAGCATGCCTGCTTTTTTTAAGGAAAATCCCCTCATATTACATTCACCCCATTAATAATAACATGTTATCAGGATTATTATGATTTTGTCTATTGTAAAGTTGGTCTTATCGCTATAACGTCAGTTTATTTACCCAACCCTTTTTTCTTCATCCACTGTTCCATCAGATTGGCTACTTCCACGTTGTTCAAATCAGCCATCAGGAAATGGGTGTTGCCTTTTACGCCAACGTCAGGCAGGTACACAACAGACGCATCCCCGCCGTAACGTTTCATGACTTCCGCCCATTTATTGGCCAGGTTCAGGCGGACGCGCCAGTTATCCTGTCCCCAGATGTCCGCCGGTTTGTCGCCTGTGGGAATGTTATCGCCAAAATATACGACAATCGGGATTTGCGTCAGCTTCAGAAAATCCTCTTTTGCCACGGACATACCCCGGGCCGGGAAGGGGCTGGTGGTCGCTTCCGGTTCCGGCGCTTCGCCTTCCGGGAAGGGGAACGTACCCGGTTCCAGTGAAATGACACCTTTTACCTTGTCAGATTGCATTGCCGTCAGCCAGCCGGGGCCGCCGCCGGCAGAGTGCGTAATCAAAACACCTTCGCCAGATTTTTCAAAGATGGCTGTCATGGCATCGGCTACAATTTGAGGATTAAAGGCGCCTGTATTAGGTGTCATCTGCCGGAAAAACTGGTTCAGGGATTCTGCGTCGCGGGGAAATTTTACGTTATCATACATGTCCGGCCAGTTGCCGATACGGAAGTTGTCGTACCAAAGCTGGTCGTCCGGACGGGAGCTGATATTTTCCGGTACTGTAGACCGGCCTGCCCTGCCTCTTCGCGGCTGATCCACGATATACGTTGCGTAGCCGCGCTGCAGGAATATATTCTGAAAACCGTCGCGCCCGTCCGGCGTAGTTTCCCAGGTTTTACCGGACTGGCCGGAACCGTGCAGGAACACCATTCCGTATTTGTGCGCTTTTACCGGTTTCTGGTAAAAAACGTAAGCATGGTCGCCGTGCAAAGTTTCACCGGCAAAATTCGTAGGCTCTTCGTCTACGTAAGTACCGGGCGCCGTCACGACGGTTCCCCCTGCCAGAAAACTTCCCTGATCTGCCAGTAATACCGGCTTGTCCATAGCCCATGCCTTTCCCATAAACAGACTGGCTGAAATTATGGTTGTCACCGTAACGCCTAACAGTCTGATAAAACTGCGCTTAACGAGTTTTTTCATTTTCCGTACCTCCCGCCAGAGAATTTATAAAATAATTGAACATAACTCTTTGATTTGAAAAGAATTGACTGTTTTGCTATAATTTGAATTGATATGTGATGAAACAAAATTTCCAATTTTATTTTTTATTTCTTCATAAATTATATGGCATTACGTTCAAATAGTACAATGCCATTTGCGAATATTGCTATAAATAAAATTAATACTCAAAAAAGGGAAACAAAATGATTGAACTGTATGAACTGCGCCAATTTGTAACTTTTGCCGAAACGGGAACACTGTCCGACGCTGCAAATGCGCTGCACCTTTCCCAGCCTGCGTTGAGCCGGAATATGAAAAAACTGGAAAAAGATATAGGCGTTTCCCTGTTTTTACGCCGGAAGAACAAACTGGAGCTAAATGAAAACGGAAAATATATTCTGGAATTATCGCGGCAGATTTTGGAGGAAGCGGATTCGCTGGTGGCGAAAGCGCGGGCATTTGACAGGCAGCACCGCACCATTTCACTCGGCGTCTGTTCCCGCGCACCCATATGGTTTCTGACGCCGCTGATTTCGAACCTGTTTCCGCACATGGCGTTACAGACAGAAACAGATAATATTGCACGACTGCTGTCTGATTTGGAAAACAACGTGTACCAGCTTGTAGTCGTTCCCGAAAAGCCGGAAGGTCCACAGTATTTTTGGAAAAAATGCGGGCAGGAATCGCTGTTGTTCTTCCTGCCCGAAAATCACCGTTACGCCCGCAGGCAAAGCCTTGCTTTTGCAGACATGGACGGAGAAAATATGCTGTTGATGTCAAATATCGGTTTTTGGAATTTTGTCTGCACGGAAAAAATGAAAAAATCCAAATTTCTGGTGCAGAAAGACCGTTTCAGTTTAAACGAACTGCTTCATGCTTCTACACTGCCGTCCTTTACTTCCGATCTTGCCCATAAATATTTCGGGACGGTGGAGGGCCGCGTGGAAGTTCCGATTACCGACGCAGACGCAACGGTAACGTATTACCTCGTCTGCCTGGCGGAAAAGAAAAAAGAGTTCATGCCCTTGTTCGATACGCTGTAATCAAGACGATATATGTTGTTGATTATACGTTTATTCGTCTATAATATAGTGCTTACTGTTTTACATAACGCTGATTCCTGCTGCTCGGTTTGTCCGGCGCCGTCATACGGACAAGCCCAAGCGCAATCGCCGGGTTGAGGTAGTTCTTGCGAAGCGTTTCCTTTGACTTCAAATGAAGGCGCGCCATGATTTCATTTGCTGTATAGGGAACATCGTATTCCATAATAGCAAGCATCTTTTTCACGTACTCGCTGGTCTCAGCATTAGCTTTATCAACCTGTAACAGAACTTCATCAAGTATCTGGTCGATCATCGCAAGCATAAATTCTATAAAGACATCGGAATTACCGTTGGCATTGCATTTTGCAATGGCATCATAATATTGCTCCTGGAATCTTTCAATCTGGCTTTCCAGGGGAATATAAGCAAACAAGCTTCTCCAACGGTACAGGATAACCGTGTGCCACAACCTTGCCATACGGCCATTACCGTCCGCAAACGGATGGATGAAAACAAACTCATAATGGAAAACTGCAGCCATGATAAGAGGATGAATCTTTCCCTCATACTCTTTTACCCATGAGAGCAGATCGTTCATGAGTCCTGGTACCATGTTGGGCGGCGGCGCCACAAATATACACTTGCCGCCGGAGAAAACTCCTTCTTCTTCTTTTCGGAACGCACCGGATTCTTCCACGGTTAAATATGTCATAATACCATGGATTCTTTTTAATTCCGTTATGTCCGATGGATCAATTTCCGGTATTTGTTCGTAAGCGGCGAAAGCATTCTTTACTTCCTGAATCTCCTTTTTATTCCCCACAACGAAATGCCCGTTTATGACATCCCTCACTTCGTGCAGCGATAGGGAATTGGCTTCAATTTTCAGAGATGAATGTATAGAGAGTATCCTGTTATTTCTGCGCAGGCGCGGTCTGGATTCCAGTTCCCTGTGACCGGCGATCCTGCCAACCTTCTCTGATATGGAAGATACCTGTTTAAGCATATTTTCTGAAATTGTATATGGCGGCGTATAGTTGCGCATGCATGTCACTCCGATTTATCTTGCTTATTATCTTACTTATTAACTTGCTTATCAATTATATTATAACGCAAGATGCGGTTAAGGGAAAATGAAATTTAAGGAACCACTGATTAATTCGTCTGCACGCTTGCCGGCGCTTTTCGTGAATGACTTCGTCACTGTCTCTTGACGCAGCCCCGCTGCGCCTTCGAGCCACTTCCTTGCCATTCGCAAAAAGCGCTCGGCCATCGCGCAAACTCATTTAATCAGTGTTTCCTTAAAAACAGCGAAAAAATGACGCAGCCTGCATTTTATTTTTTTTGCAAACTGCGTTTGTGTGCGTATGGTTCCGGAGACAATCATCCGTCTTCAATATTTAAAATTTAAGGAGCAGGTTTTATTTTTCTTTGCCTCATTTATCCAGTTTCTGCTCGTGCAGCCATTTGCCAAACAAATCCGCCAGCTGTCCGTTGTTCAGGTCGCTCATGAGGAAATGGGTGTTGCCTTTGATGCCCAGTTTCGGCAGTTCAACTAAAGTCGCGTTGCCGCCGTGACGGTTAATCGCTTCCGCAAACTTGCGGGCCATCTGCAGGCGGACGCGCCAGTTTTCGCCGCCCAGCTTGTCCGTCACTTCTTCCGGAATGTAATCGCCGAAATACATGACGATGGGAATTTAAATTGCAATAACATTTTTATCTTTATTTTATATTTAGTTGTTTACTTTTTTACCGGTGATCCGCCGAAGACAGCGGACAGTTTCATGTGATTCAGCTTTGTATCTATAGCCGCCACTTCGTCTGCGGTTAAAATCACGTCCGCCGCGCCGAGGTTTTCTTTTATGCGCGAAAGTTTACGGGAGCCGGGTATCGGTACGATATACGGCTTTTTACAGAGCATCCACGCCAGCGAGATCTGGGCGGGGGATGCGCTTTTTTCTTTTGCCAGCGTATGAATCAGCGCCAGCAGTTCCCGGTTCTGTGCAAAGGCTTCGTCGGCATATTGGGGCATAACGCTGCGATAGACTTCCTTGCTGAACGTTTCGCCCGCCTTGAAGGCGCCGGAAAGAATACCGTTGGCCAGCGGTGAAAAGGCGACATAACCTATCGTTAATTCTTCCAGTACGGGGAACAGACTTTCATGCCAGCGGGCCATCATGGAGTACCGGTTCTGGATACAGGTGACGGGACAGACGGCGTGGGCTGCACGCAGATAGGTTTCGTCTGCTTCGGAAATACCCCAATGCAGTATTTTTCCTTCTTTAATTAAATCGGCCATCGCGCCCGCCACTTCTTCCGCCGGAATTTTGGGATCGATGCGGTGCTGGTAATACAGGTCGATTACATCCACGCCCAGTCGTTTCAGACTTCCGTCAATGGATTTGCGGATCGTTGCCGGACGGGAATCCATGACGAGCTGGCGGTTTTCGTGGCGCACGCCGAACTTGGTGGCTATTTTTACTTCATGGCAGATGGGCGCCAGCGCTTTTCCCACCAGCTCTTCGTTATAACTGGTGCTGCCGTCGGCGTATTCTCCCACATAACACTCTGCAGTATCAAAGAACGTGCAGCCTTCTTCCGCCGCCGCGCGGATTGCTGCAATTGCGTCGGCCTCATCGGTGGGCGCGCCATAGGCATGCGAAAAACCCATGCAGCCCAGGCCTACGGCGGAGACGGTTAAATCGTTGCCCAATGTGCGATAGTTCATGTTCATTATCCTCGTCTTTCTTGCGGTTTCCGTGATGTATTTTACAAATAACGTGCTCCGCTTTTTCTGCGTTGTCTTTATTGTAAATTGCCTTTTCTCATTTGTACAATATCAGAAACGAATAACAGTATAAGCAAAACGGATAGTGAAATACGGTTTGATTT
>JAFSPK010000087.1:0-27969 GCA_017443005.1 Acidaminococcaceae bacterium | reverse complement strand
TAGTCCTGCCACTGTTTGTGTTCAAGTTTGTCGCTTCCGTAGATTGTCAGGGATTCAACGGCCAGGGAGTCGTGCCCATTCACCGGCCACCGGGGGTTCTCGCCCCAGGCAGCGCGGCTGGCCGCTTCCACGTCTTTTTGCAGCTCATCCGGGAAACGCTGCAGGTCCAGGCGTACGCGACTGCCGAATTGTTCCGCCGCCGTCTCCATCACCGCCCGGCGCAACGGAGCCCCGGTGTAGATAAAATGCAGGGAGACGGAATAATTTTTGTTTTTAAAAGAGTCTTTGGCAAAGGCGTCCATATCCTTGATCGTAACGGGAAGTACGCCACTGAGTTCGCTGTCTTCGTTGCTGCCCCCGATTGGCGGCTTTTTGCCGTGCATATCCACCCGGGACGAGATGTAAACCTCCGGTTTTACCGCGGTCCATTGCAGTCCCAGCATGTCGTTGACCAGAGCGGCTGTTTTTTCCGCGTATAAATCAGCCTGTTCGGAGGTATAGATGTCTCCGGTTTTTGTGTTGACGGCAAACTTCAGCTTTTTGTTGCCGGACTGGTATTCGCCGCTTACAAATTCCGTCAGTTGCATCTGGTGGTTCTCGCCCAGATACTTCACGCTGGAAACCTCTTTGATTTTTGCGTTGGGATCCGTTTTGGCTAGGTATTCTTTAAAGATTTTTATGGCGCTGTCGTACTGTTTGTCCTGTTCGGAGGAAGTGAAGTCATCCAGATAACATCCGGAAAAGAACAGGCAGAAAAGGATTGCCAGGCAGAAGGTCAGCAGTCGTTTCATAGGACGGTTTCTCTCCTTTCTCTGAGATCGTTGTCTCGTGCAGGCAGGACGGATTCCATGGACTGTGTGTTTTCAGTAAAGGAAGCCGGATGGAGCAGCGTGTTATTTCTTCTTACCTATTACCTATATAATAAAATCTGACTAATTTTTCGTATAAGGAAATTTGCTGATGTATCGTATTTATATTATAAGATATCTGTGTTAAAATAGCTATAATAAATTATCAGCGGTTATTGTGTGATTGCTTTTGAGAGAATTACCGGAAGCGCTATAAGGAACCCGGATTTTTGGAATAGAGATTCTGCTGTTATGTTATCTTAGGAGGTGCTGTATCTTGAAAAAAATAATCATCACTCTTATTACTACGTTCCTGATGCTAAGTGCTGCGTTACCCTGTTTTGCGGAATCGCCGGCGGCGGGAGTACTTCCTTCCATAAAAATGGAACAGCAGAAAAAGGAGTATCGGACACCGCAGGGACAGGTCTGTATCGTCACCGATTACACCCGCCTGGTCGTGGAGAATGCGGACGAATTTCCGGCCCTGGCAAAAAAGCTGGAGCAGGTGCATAACCAGGAGTGGAGTTACCGTATGACAGACGAAGCAAAGGAAGATTACAAGGATGCGGTGGAACTGAAAATGCACCGCCCGGAAGATTATATGTATTTCCTGCTGGAAGAAAGAATCTGGCAGAGATATCTGGACCGGAACATTCTGAGCCTCTACGTAGAGTATTATCAGAGCAGGGGCGGGGCTCATCCGAACACCGATATCTTTACCTACAACTTTGACCCGGTGACCGGCAATTTCATAACGATGGACGACGCGCTGGCTCCCGGCAAACGGAACGAGTTCCGTGATAAGTATGTGAAGCCGGCCCTGGAAAAGGTTAAAAAGGAGCGGCAGCTGTTTTATTACGATAACTACAAGGCCGTTGTGGACAATCTGTTCCAAAGGGATTATGCCGGAGAACCGCCTCTGAAATGGACCTGGGGTACTGAAGGAATTACTATGATCTTCCCGGCGGATACCTTAGGCCCTGCCGTAATGGGACCGGTTGAGGCCTTCATTCCCTTTAAGGGGAACGAAAAGCTGTTTAATGAAAAGTATTTGAAATGACCCGCAGTTTTCACGTATGATAGTTACGCTTTCAGGCTTGCGTTTATGGTAACGTCTGAAAGCGTTTTTTAGTTTGGCCGGCAACGGAGATTTTTCTATACACAACCTTGCTAAAATGGTGTTTTCTATCTAATTATAAGTTGCTTTAAAGCGAATTTCATATTATAATGAACATTATTATTGTGACATATTCGTGAAAACATTGGCACAAAATTCATTTTAGAGACTTGGGGGACATTCATTTGAATCAGGAAAAGGAAAGAAATAATTTTACGGGAACGCTTGGTTTTGTTCTGGCTTCGGCGGCCAGTGCCATTGGCCTGGGAAATATCTGGCGGTTTCCGTTTCTGGCGGCCCGCGACGGCGGCGGTTTGTTTTTGGTTTGTTACCTGTTGCTGGTTGCAACGTTTGGTTATACACTGCTGTCTTCGGAAATTGCAATCGGGCGTAAAACCCGGCAGGGGCCGTTAACGGCGTATACCCTGATGGATAAGCGGGGCTCTGTCATCGGTGTGCTGGCCTGTATGGTGCCGGTTTTGATTTTGCCGTACTATTGTGTCATCGGCGGCTGGGTGTTAAAGTATCTGGCGGCATTTGTCAGCGGCGCCGGTCTGGCAGCTGCGGGGGATAAATATTTTACCGGCTTTATCACCAGTACCTGGGAGCCGATTTTCTGGTTTGCGATTTTTATGGCGGCGGTTGTATTTATTATTTATCTTGGCGTGGAACAGGGGATTGAAAAGTATTCCAAAATATTGATGCCGGTTTTTTTCCTTATGATTATCGGGGTATCGCTGTACTCTCTCACGTTAAGCTATACTGATGCGTCCGGCGTGACGCGCACAGGGTGGGAAGGTTTTCTGATATACACAGTTCCCAATCTGGAAGGTGTTACCTTCAGCAAATTTCTGAATGTACTGATGGATGCCATGGGACAGCTGTTTTATTCCATTTCGGTTGCGATGGGCATTATGGTTGCCTACGGCTCCTACGCAAAAAAAGATGTGGACCTGAGCCAGTCTATCAATCACATTGAACTGTTTGACACCCTGGCTGCGTTTCTGGCCGGTGTCATGATTATTCCGGCTGTCTACACTTTTATGGGTAAGGAAGGTATGTCTGCGGGTCCGTCGCTGATGTTTATCTCCCTGCCTAAGGTGTTTGCTGCCATGGGCTCTGCCGGGACGGTTGTGGGAATTGTTTTCTTCGTCATGGTGACCTTTGCGGCGCTGACTTCCGCCATGTCGGTGCAGGAAGCTATCGTAGCAAGCTTTATGGACCGGTTCCACTGGGAGCGCTCCAAGGCTACGCTGCTGATTGGCCTGTATGCCCTGATCGGCGGTATCATCGTATGTCTGGGCTATAATGTGGCCTATTTCGAACTGCCGCTGCCCAACGGCGCGGTGGCCCAGATCCTGGACCTGATGGATTATATCAGTAATATTGTGTTCATGCCGCTGGTGGCCATTGGCGAATGCCTGCTGATCGGCTGGGTTGTGGGAGCGGACTGGATCATTGAAGAAATCGAGCAGGGGAAATATACATTTGGGCGTAAAGGCATGTACCGGGTCATGGTCAAATATGTTACGCCGGTACTGCTGTTTGTATTATTCTTACAGGCTTTTGGCGTGTTTAACTGACACGGGTTTAACCGGGAAGTTTTCAGAGGAACGGCTTTCCGGAAGCCGGCCGGTGTGTGGAAGAGGGGATTGTGTTTTATGCAGGGGAAAGAGAAAGCTGCCGTAAATCCTGATACCGTAAAGAGTGAAGCACAGCTGCAGAAAGAGTTGGACAAAAAGGCGCAGGAATTACTGGAAGAAAAGGAAGCGGACTCCCGTATGCGGACCTATATCGGTCCTATGAGTAAAATATTGGTCGTACTGCTCTGCGTCTGGACGGTATTCCAGCTGTATTTTACAACGCTGGGCGCGATCAGTGCCATTAACCTGCGGGCGTTTCACTGTATCTTTTTGCTGCTGTTTACATTTCTGCTGTTTCCTACATACAAAAAAGAAAAGCGTGTGCGGAATTTGCCGCCGGTTTGGGATATGCTTCTGATTTTACTGGGGGCTGGTTCTTTCGGTTACCTGATTATGAATTTCACCCGCATTGCCCAGACGGGGGGACGGGTGGATTCTTTTGAGGTAGGCATTGCGGCGGTGGCGCTGCTGGTGGTGTTTGAGGCGGCCCGAAGGGCGTCCGGCAATCTGGCGCTGCTGGCACTGATTTTTTTGGGGTACAACTGGTTCGGCGCATTTCTGCCGGGGCTGTTGGGACATAACGGCTTTACCCTGAAGCGGGTGCTGATCACTCAGTTCTGGGGGACCCAGGGTGTGCTGGGCACCGGTATCGGTGTGTCAGCTACGTACATTTTCCTCTTTGTTGTGTTTGGAGCGTTCTTAAAACACAGCGGCTTTTCCAAATTCATCAACGATTTTTCCCTCACATTAGTAGGTCAGACCCCCGGCGGTCCGGCGAAGGTGGCGGTAGTAGCTTCTGCCCTCATGGGTATGATCAACGGTTCCGCCATTGCCAACGTGGCGACGACAGGAACCATAACCATTCCCCTGATGAAACGGACCGGTTACCGGAAGGAATTTGCCGGGGCGGTGGAAGCGGTAGCTTCTACCGGTGGACAGTTCTGTCCTCCTATTATGGGCGCAGTCGGCTTTGTTATGGCAGAATTTTTGAACCTGAGTTATACGAAGGTCATGCTGGCGGCGATCATGCCGGCCTTCCTGTATTATCTGGGGCTGTTGATGTCTGTACACTTTGAAGCAAAACGGCTGGGGCTTTCGGGTCTGTCAAAGGAAAACATTCCCGATGCGATGAAAGTAATCCGGGAGCAGGGACACCTGGTGATTCCTCTGGTTGTATTGATTGCCCTCATGTTTGCGGGTTACACGCCTTTGTATGCTGCGGTCATTGCTATCTTTGCTACCATCGGGGCCAGCTGGATCCGGAAAGAGACCCGCATGACCTGGAGCAAGATTATCGAAGCCACGGTGGAAGGGGCCAAGGGCGCCATCTCCGTTGGCGTCTGCTGCGTCATCATCGGTGTCATCATCGGTACGGTGACCCTCACCAGTATGGGCCTCAACATGGGTTACCTGATCCTGAATGTAATTAACAACGACAATATTTATGTGACGGGCCTTCTGGTCATGATCATGTCCACGATTCTGGGGATGGGGGTGCCCGGCGTGGCCGCTTATGTAATCGTGCAGGCGGTGGCGGTTCCGGTGCTGATTAAGGCCGGCGTGCTGGCGATTACTTCTCATTTGTTCTGCCTCATCTACGCCTGTCTGTCCAACATTACCCCGCCAGTTGCCATGAGTGCCTATGTGGCTTCCGGTATCGCCGGTTCCGACCAGACGAAGACGGGACTGTGGGCTGTGCGGTTAGGGCTGATCGGTTTTATCATTCCTTTCTTTTTCCTGGATAACCCGGTGCTTTTGATTGGGGTAGATCCAAACGCAGCGCTGACGACAACCTTATGGACTGTGTTCACTGCCAGTGTGGGAACCATTGCCCTGGTGGCCGGACTGGAAGGCTGGCTGGTGCAGAAATGTAATGTGCTGGAACGGATTATTCTGGTTGCCGCGGCGCCTGCTATGCTGTATCCGGGGATGTTTACCGATTTTGCAGGCCTGATTTGCCTGGCGGTAATCGGAGCATTGCAGTTTATAAGAGGGAAGAAAGAGTAAAAATATTAGTTTGTTGAGCATATGGTTTTACGCAGGGAAAAGTACTGAAGCAAAACATCGGGAGTATTTGCGTAGTTTTATGAGATGAAATTTGCCGTAACGGCGAGATTGTTTGAGGGGCGAAGCGCCGAGTTTCGAAGCCGTAGGCAAATGAGTCCATAAAACAGCAAATGCGGACGGTTTTGCGAAGTCTTTTCCTGACGTAATCATTTTCTTAAGGAAACACTGTTATTTTTCCGGGAAAAGATATATAATAATTCATGTAGCATTACCTGAACATGTTAATTTTTTTAGGAGGAGAAGAAATATGAAAAAATCCTTGAAACGCATAGTAAGCGCATCTTTGGCCACCATGTTAATGGTAGGGGCATTAACTGGCTGCGGCGGCGGTGACAAAAAGGCGGAAGCACCGAAGAAAGCTCCTGCGGCAGCTACGGATAAAATTAAAATTAATTTCCCGACGGCTTCTGCGTCCGGCGCCCTGTATGCAGTAGGTGCTGCCATTACCAATAACTGGAACAAAACCGTTCCTTCTGTAAGTGCAGCCAGCCAGGCATCTGCCGGCGGTATTGCCAACCTGAACATGGTTTCCGATGGGGAAGCCCAGGTTTCCATCGCAATCAGCAGCAATGCATATCAGTGCATGAACGGCACGGACAGCTTTAAAGGCCACGCTTATAAAGACCTGAAAGCCATTGCCGGTCTGTACCTGAATCCCAACCAAGTGGTTGTGACCAACAAATCCGGTATCACGAAACTGGAAGATGTGAAAGGCAAACATTTTGCGGTTGCTTCTGCCGGTTCTTCCGTTTACAACGAATGCCAGACTCATTTCACTGCAGCCGGCATCAAATTCCCGGATGAAATCAAAGCGGAATACATCGCCTTCGGCGGCGCAGCCGATATGCTGCAGAACGGCACGATCGACGGCGCATGGATCATGTCCGGCACCCCGGCTTCTGCTGTTTCCCAGGCTCTGAGCTCGAACTGCCGCCTGGTGAACATCAGCGATGATATTATTAAGAAACTGCAGGAAAAATATCCCTGGTATGTTAAATACACGATCCCCGCAGGCACCTATCCGAACCAAAAAGAAGCCGTTAACACTTCCGCGATTAAAATGGTTATGTTCTGCCGCCATGATTTGAAAGACGAAACCGTTTACCAGATGACCAAATCTTTCTGGGAACATATTGATGAATTAGGCCAGGCTCAGAAAAACCTGAAAGGCCTGAAACCGGCTGAAGCAGTAAAAGATATTGCCAAGATTCCTCTGCATCCCGGCGCTGAAAAATACTATAAGGAAATCGGTGTGCTGAAATAAAAGTATTTGCCGAAAATAACTTGCTTAAATGAATGCGTTCAGGTACAATAAGTGTGCCTGAACGTTTTTCTTTTTGTCAAAAACGAAACGGCAATCTGTTTTCTTAAGCCAGTACGTTAACATGTTTCACGTGAAACCTTTTTGTTTAAAAGAAAACTGTTTGCGCAGTGTTGGCTTAGTAAGATACAGCCTGTATAATGCTGTACAGATTTATATTATTTATAGGCGAAGGACTTGGGGGAGCGCCCTGGTCCCGTTAGAAAATGAAAATATTTTCTGAAGCCGAAATGCGAGGGAGCCCGTGTGCCGGGCTGAGAGGATGCCAGAGATCATCGACCGCCGGTTTGTATGAACGAAGACCGTTCCATTTCATGCATATCGTTCCTGAAACGCATTTTGGTTTTGGCATGTAAGGCGCGATATGCTGTCGCGCTTTTATTATTTTTAGTATCTTTTTGGAATTGAGAGGCGTGGTTACAGTATTCAATATGTCATAGTAAAAAATGGGGGATTAAAATGAAAAAGATAGTTGCTTTTATCATGTTTCTTTGCCTTTGCATGGGTTTGCTGGCAGGCTGCGGTGGCGAAAAGAAAAGCAGTACCGGAAGTAATGAGATTAAGGAACTGAAGATTGCCGTTTCTCCTTATCAGGATGCGGAGACGGTAAAAACGGCTGTGGGTCCGTTAAGTGCGATGTTGCAGCGGAAGCTGAAAGAAAAAGGCTTTGCGGTAGGAAAGGTGTCCGTAAACGTGGGCACATCTTACAGCGCGGTAGGGGAAGCCCTAAGCGCGGGCAGTGCGGATGCGGGTTTCGTTTCCGGCGCGACCTATGTGTTGTTTGACAAGGAAATCGATGTACTGCTCACGGCGTTGCGGCAGGGGATCAGTAAGGATACGACAGACGTAAAAATCTGGAATGAAGGGGAACCGGAAAAGTTTAACGACAAGCTTGTCCAACATTACCGCTCTGTTCTGGTGACGGGGCCTTCCGCCAAGGGAAAAGCCTTGCTTGAAAAGGTGAAGAAGGGGCAAAAGCCTTCCTGGGAGGAACTTAACGGGCTGACCTGGACAGTGATGAGTCCGGCCTCCGCTTCGGGCTACCTGTATCCGTCCTTATTTTTGAAAAAGGAATACGGGAAAACGATTGCGAATCTGGCCCATGTGGTGCAGGCAGAATCTTATACCACATCCATGGCGCGGCTGGCTTCCGGGCAGGCGGACATCGCGGTGGCCTTTTCCCACATACGGATTCGCAATGAAAAGAACTGGCAGAAAAAGCTGGGGGGCGCGGATACGATCTGGAAACAGACGGGCATCATCGGCGTAACGGATAAGATTTATAACGATACGGTCTGTGTGAGCAAAACGTCCAAAACCATGCAGGACCAGAAGTTCCGGAAGGCTTTCGGAGAAGCGTTGATTGAAATCGGAAAGACCAAAGAGGGGCTGGATGCGCTGAAGATTCTGGGTCACAAAGGCTACGACTGGGCGGATGCGAAAAATTATGAAGACGAACGCCGGGTACAGTGGGAACTGAAAGGGAAGTAAACAACTTGTGATGCGATGCCGTTGCATTATGCGGTATGTTGGCAGGTCCTTGGAGGTTTGCCGGAAAAGCGGCACGAACGGATTAGTGGATGGATGATTGGTACCTGAGATATTACGTTAAGGTGGTTCGCGATGCTGGAGTTAAAAAACATAACTCATCAATTTCATAAGGACGAACCGGTTTTGCAGCAGGTTTCCCTGCAGATTGCGGAAGGGGAGTTTGTGGCCGTAATCGGGCGCAGCGGGGCAGGGAAGACAACTCTGCTAAAGCTGTTCAACGGGATGGTGACACCGCAGCAGGGCACGGTCTGGATAGACGGGAAGTGCCTGTCACACTGCAGCGGAAAAAAACTGCGGCAGATACAGCAGAAGATAGCGGTAATCTATCAGGATTTCTGCCTGGTACCCCAGTCGACGGCGTTGGAAAACGTACTGCACGGGGCGCTGTTCCGGAATCCACTTTGGCGCGTTATGACGGGTTGCTTTTCGGAACAGGACCAGAAAAATGCGAAAACGGCCCTGGCCAAAGTCGGACTGGCTGAGAAAGCGGATGCACTGGTTTCCACCTTAAGCGGAGGCGAGAAACAGCGGGTGGCTATCGCCCGGGCGCTGCTGCAGCAGGCCCGCATCATTCTGGCCGATGAACCGGTGGCCGCGTTGGATCCGATGGCGGCGGAACAGGTTCTTTCATTACTTAAAACCCTCCAGCAGGAGAATAGGATGACGGTAGTCATGAACAGCCATAATACAGTGCAGGCCGTGCAATATGCGGATCGGATCATTGGCTTAAAGCAGGGCGTTATGGTAAAAGACGCCCCTGTTTCCGCCTGGGATGAAACCTCCTTTGTGGATGTTTACGGAGGCGCGCAATGAAACTGCGAAGCCTGTGTGCTATCTGCAAGGATTTCATTGCAATTGTGCGAAGACGGCTGAGATAAGTGGCAGAGTATGTCTATCAACAAAAAGTTTTTACTGAAATCGTTGTTGTATAAGAGGGAAAGAAATGAAACGGTCATATCTTGTCCGCAGTATAATAGTTGTGCTTTGTCTGCTAATTTCCTTATGGCAGACAGAGTTTTCCCTGCCCCTGTTATGGGAGCGGGGACATTACTTTATTGACACTGTCGGCAGGATGTTCCCTCCGGATACTTCCTTTCTGGATGTGATTCTGGTTCCGTTGCGGGACACGGTGTATATTTCCCTGCTGGGAACCGTTTTAGGTGGAATCATCGGGGCAGTGGGGACCGTGCTGTGCAACGGGTATGTAAATGAGTGGAAAGCTGTGCGGATTGCCCTGAAGACGGCAGTACACGTGTTTCGATGCATTCCCGTGCTAATTCTGGCCTTGCTTTGTACGTTTGTGTTCGGTCTTGGCATGTGGTCCGGCATCATAGCGGTCACCCTGTCCACCGGGGCAGTGCTTTCCCGGTTGGGATACGAAGACAGCGAGAACGCGGACCTGCAGACGGCCCGTGTGTTGGAATATGCGGGGGCAGGGCGCCTGAAAGCCTGGTGGGTCTCTGTGTGGAAACAGATACTTCCGGGTTATCTTGCCAACCTGCTGTATCTGTTGGAATCCAATGTGCGTAACGCTGCGGTGTTGGGTTTTGTGGGGGCGGGAGGCATAGGTCTTTTGCTAAATGAGAAGCTGGCCTGGCGGGAGTACTCCAAAGTGGGCATGATTCTTTGCGTGTTATATCTGGTAGTGTTGGCAACGGAGAGTTTAAGCGGGTTCCTGCGCGTTCGTCTGGTAGAATCGGAAACAAAACATAAAATAGGGTATGTCCCCGTGATTCTGTGCGCTTTTTTCATCATTTTCTCTTTTTTAAACGGCTTTCCGGCCATGTCAGATGTGAACAAAACTGCGCTGGCGTCTATTGTTGAAGGAGTTGTAAATCCGGATATTACAATGATGTTTTCTCCGGACCCGGATGCGGTGCCAGCCTTGTTATTTGAAAGCCTGTGCATTGCTTTTTTGGGAACTCTCGGAGGAACTTTATTCGCCCTTCTGTTATCTGTTTTTTCCTGTTTCCGCTTTTTTGGTTTTGCAGCACTGTTGGTTCGTCTGCTGTTGCTTGTGTTCCGTTCGGTGCCGGTCCTTGTTTACGGGTTGCTGTGGATCAGGGTGGCCGGACCTGGGCCGTTTGCCGGCGTGCTGACCATGGCTCTGTGCAGCATCGGTCTTTTGGCCAAACGCTTCCTGATTGCCATTGACAGCATTGACTTGAAACCGTACTATGCGTTACGTGCTTCAGGTGTTAATCTTCTGGCGGCTGTGCGTTGGGCTGTGGTTCCCCAGATACTGCCGCACTATTTGTCCGCCGTTATCTACCGCATGGACATCAACCTGCGGGAAGTTGCCGTATTGGGCCTGGTTGGTGCGGGCGGCATCGGTACTCCTTTGGTTCTGGCTATGAATCACTACGAATGGAAACAGGCAGGCGCGCTGCTTTGGGGCCTGATACTGGTGGTAGCTGCGGCAGGAGCCGTTTCGGAAAAATACCGCAGGGCATATCGGTTGCGTAAAGTCAGTTAAGCAGGTATGGTAGTACGATGCCTCTTGCGTAATGGAAAACACAATGATGATTGTTCCAATACGTGAAAAGGAAAGAATGTAAACATAATTCGAATCCATTCTGTTGTTTCAAAAGAAATATAAACGCAAAGAAATATAAAGCAAAACAAAAACTGTACAAAGCAAAGTGGGATTTCCATTGCCTTGTACAGTTTGTTTTTTAATTATTCGCAAAAGCGCTTTTAAAAACCGGTTTCGCGTTTAAAACGAAAGTAAAGAATGTTCAACAGAAACACATCTGATTATGATTCTGTTTTGCTTTCTACAATTACTCTTCCCCGGGAACCCGGACAATAGCGCCTTCTGCGGCGGAGGATACCAGCGCTGCATAGCGGGCCAGGTAACCGGTCTTTACTTTGGGCGGCGGGCATTTCCATTTTGCCCGGCGTTTTTCCAGTTCTTTGTCGGAAACTTTAACGTTTAGTGAACGTTTCGGGATGTTAATCTCGATGATGTCGCCTTCTTCGATCAACGCAATGTTGCCGCCTTCACGGGCTTCCGGAGAGATATGGCCAATGCAGGCGCCACGGGTTGCGCCGGAGAAGCGTCCGTCGGTGAGAAGGGCAACATCTTTATCCAGTCCCATGCCGGCCAGTACGGAGGTGGGATTCAGCATCTCCCGCATGCCCGGGCCGCCTTTGGGTCCTTCATAACGGATAACGACTACATCGCCCTTGTTAATCTTTTTGGCGCAAATGGCTTTGATAGCTTCGTCTTCCGAGTTAAATACCCGGGCCGGACCGGAATGTACCAGCATCTCTTCCGCTACGGCACTCTCTTTTACAACAGAGCACATGGGCGCGATGTTGCCAGTCAGTACGGCGATGCCGCCGGTCTTGCGGTAGGGGTCTTCTACGGTGCGGATTACATCCGGGCGCGTAATGACCGCGTTTTTGATCAAAGCGCCGATGGTCTTACCGGTGACCGTCTTGCAGCTCTTGTTGATGAGTCCCAGTTTGCTCAGTTCGTTCATGACCGCAGAGATGCCGCCGGCTTCGTTCAGGTCAATCATATGATGGAATCCGCCGGGGCTCAGTTTGGTCAGGTACGGAGTCTTCTTGGAGATTTTGTCAAACAGGGATAAGGGCAGCTTGATGCCAGCTTCGTGGGCGATAGCCGGTAAGTGCAGTGCCGTGTTGGAACTGCCGCCGATAGCCATGTCCACGGTGATGGCATTCTTAAAGGCGTTCATAGTCATGATATCCCGTGGCAGGAGCTGTTCTTTAACCAGGCGGACAATGGTTTCGCCTGCTTTTTTAGCCAGACGGGCACGGTCACCCTGGAAGGCTGCCGGAATGGTTCCGTTGCCGGGCAGGCCCATGCCTAACACTTCGGTGAGGCAGTTCATGGTATTGGCGGTGAACAGACCGGCGCAGCTGCCGCAGCCGGGGCAGGAGCAGCGTTCAATGCGGGACAGTTCTGCTTTATCGATTTTGCCGGCTTCAAAACGGCCGGCCGCTTCAAACGTGGTGGAAATAGAAATGTCTTTACCCTCATAACGACCGGGGAGCATGGGTCCGCCACTGCAAAATACAGCAGGGATATTCAGGCGCAGCGCAGCCATCAGCATGCCGGGTACAATTTTATCGCAGTTGGGGATCAGTACCATGCCGTCAAAGGCGTGGCCGTTGATTTGCGCTTCAATGCTGTCGGCGATCAGTTCGCGGCTTGCCAGAGGGTACTTCATCCCTTCATGGCCCATGGCGATGCCGTCGCAAAGGCCAATGGCTGGAACTTCAATGGGTACGCCGCCAGCTGCGAGGATGCCGTATTTTACCATTTTGGCCTGGTCGTCCAGATGGGCATGACCGGCAATGATATCAGTCTGGGAATTAACAACTGCTATCAGCGGCTTTTTCAAGTCTTCGTCGCTGAATCCGAGTGCATAAAACAGAGAACGGTGTGCAGCACGGGTGGAACCCTTTTTAACTAAATCGCTTCGCATAGGATAACCTCTTTTCTTTCAATAAAATATGAAGATTTCTTCGTTTATTCCAACGAATGTATCTATATAATTTTATGCTTATAATAGGTGATTGTCAATCAGATGGCAGAAGATGACATGGGATTACGCGTTGATAAACAAGTAAAATGTAAAAAGCGTTACAGGTTTTAAACTGTGAAGATAAGGGGGCTGAACTATTCGCTTTCAGACCGTATTGCCCAGCGCAGCTTTGTGGATTTGGATCTGGGGTTGGCAACACATTCTTCTGCCGATGGGCGGATTACGTCTCTGGCAGCGTCGCTGAACAGACCTTCTTTAACATACTGCTTGAAAGCTTTTTTAACCAGCCGGTCTTCTCCGGAATGGAAGGTCAGGATGGCAACCCGCCCGCCCGGTGCCAGTGCGCCGGGGAGTTTTTCAAGAAAGGCATACAGGGATTCCATTTCTGCGTTTACATCAATCCGCAGTGCCTGAAAGACGCGGGCACAGCTTTTATTTACGCTTTGACTTCGTTCATTTCCGGGAAGATGGGAGAGTGCTTTTTCTATTTCCCGATACAGCTCTTTTGTTGTATTAATGGAAATACCATTTTTTATGTCAGAGGAAATGGTTCGCGCGATTTCTTCTGCATAAGGTTCATCTGCGTTTTCCAAAAGCATTCCTTCCAGCTCTTCCACGGAAAGTTTACGCAGCAGTTTTGCGGCAGAGATGCCACGCTGCGGATTCATGCGCAGGTCAAGAGGGCCGTCTGTTTTGTAAGAAAAACCCCGTGCCGGATTATCCAGCTGCATGGAGGAAATGCCCAAATCTGCCAGGATAAAATCGAAAGGACCTGATTCGGCAGCGATTTTATCGATACCTGCAAAATTCATATGATGTATGGTTAAAATATCGTTGCCATACCCTGCGTCCAGCAACCGTTTCTGTGTTTTCTCAGACTCAATGGGGTCTACATCTGTTGCATACAGGTGTCCTTTGCCTTGTAACTGTTCCAGCATGGCGCGGGTGTGGCCTCCGTATCCCAGTGTTGCGTCAAAACCGGTCTGACCCGGTTTGATTTGCAGGAAGTCAAGGATTTCCCTGACCATGATGGGAATATGGGTGCCTGCCGGAGTGCTCCCTTTTGCTTTTACATGGGTTGCAATATCCTGATATTTTTCCGGATTCAGTTCTTTATATTTTTCTTCAAAATTTTTTGGATAACGTCCGGCATAGTGTTTTCTTCGCACATGTTTTTCCGGAGCCGTGTGTTTTGTTTCTTTGGTATTCGAATTCATATCCTTCTGTTTTCCTTTGACGTGTTTGATTTGTTCAGAGTCTTATCTTGTAAATTATAAATTGAATTGTGAATTTTGAAAAGGTTAAAAACAGAAATTGTTTCACGTGAAACAACGGGTGCATTTCTTATTTTCAATTCTGCAAAAAACTTATGAATGAAAACGGAAGAGCGCTTGTTCGTAAAGGGATAATATATTATAATAATATAGTAATATTACTCCGCGATTAATGAAGGAGGATGAAAACTGATGATAACGATTGAAGATGTGCGGGCATGGCTGGATGAAAAAAATGTTCCGTATGAGGTTATGGTTGATTCCGCTACGGGTAACGATGTATATATTATTAAACATCATTCCGAAGCGGCTGGCATAGATTATATGGGAGTGATTGCAGTTCCCCCCGGACGTTTTATGATGGTGAAGGTAGTCGGTGCGGATTTAAGTAAATATCACCCGCGTAAATGCGTGGCGGTATTGCAGCAGTTTAACGGTCTGCTGAATCGCCATCATACAGCGGACAGCTATAATTATAATGTGGAAGGGAAGAATCTGATCATAGTATTCTGGCCGGAAAATACAACGACGGACAGCATCCAGCATTATCTGGATTTTGGATTTGACCGTTTGGATTTCATGTACAGAAATCTGGAAAAGCTGGAAATTGCGGATTAATGACAAGATATTCGAATCGTTCTTCTCGTCGGATTAAGATGTTGCTTGGCAAGGGAAAGAGAAATATTGTTTGAATTTCCTCAAGATTTACTAACTTTTTCTTGACAATCCCTTTCCTTTGTTCTATAATATTCCAGTAACACGTCAAGTGGTCGACTAGCTCAGCTGGCAGAGCAACTGACTCTTAATCAGTGGGTCCGGGGTTCGAGCCCCCGGTCGATCACCATGTGGGCGCTTAGCTCAGCTGGGAGAGCGTCTGCCTTACAAGCAGAATGTCAGCGGTTCGATCCCGTTAGCGCCCACCATTTTTTTATGTGTGGCCCGGTGGTTCAGTTGGTTAGAATGCCGCCCTGTCACGGCGGAGGTCACGAGTTCGAGTCTCGTCCGGGTCGCCACTATGCCTCGGTAGCTCAGTTGGTAGAGCAAGGGACTGAAAATCCCTGTGTCCACAGTTCGATTCTGTGCTGAGGCACCATCCTGAATAATTGTTACCCACGGATAGTATACCGTGGGTACTTTTGTATAAAGAAACCTGTGTAGCGTTTGCTGAATAACAGGTTTTTGTTGAAAAGCGTTAATGCAACGGTATCCGTTGAAAAAGAAGGTGTCGTTTATGTTTCCTGGCGGAGAGAGTACTACAACTTCCCTTATTTTTATCTGGGGACTTATATTGATCTGCAGTATCCGCGGCTGTTACCGTAATTTTCAGACGGGTGACAAAGCCTGGGGAACTGCTTTTGGAATCCTGATTCCCGCGTCTGCCTATTTTCTGGCAGACCTGTTGGGGTTGCTGCCTCCCGGTGCGCCTCATGTGTTTATGTGAAGTGATTCCGAAGTTTTTGCAGAGTCTTTGTAAAAATACTTGACAAAAGGTAAACGATACAGTAAAATACAATTAGTTAGCGGAAGCTAACTAATTTTTGCGTAATGTGTTAGCGGAAGCTAACCCTTTTCTGATGATTCCTCTTCTATTTTTTGCTTTGTGGAGTCTGCTTAAAAAGCATCTTGCGGATTTACAGTATCCCTTACGGTTAATGTAAATCCGCATGAAAAGATTCCGGTGTTTTCTTTTGTGCGACTGGTGTCGGCCGGTCGCTTTTTTATTTGGCAACGCTCTTAAGAATTATATGCGAAACAATTATATCCTAAAGGTTCCTAAATAAAAAATGCCGGGGTAGCCTCCGGCATTTTTTATATTCAATTTTACTTTCCTAATACAAGTCTAGTGGTACCAGTGTGCGTACACCGGCCGAAGTATATACATCCTCCGCTTTGACACGGAATACTTCTTTAAGCAGGTCTACCGTGATTACATCTGCCGGGTTGCCGCTTGTGACTAAGGTTCCTTTTTTCATAACTACTACATGGTGGGCGAACTGTACTGCCTGGTTTAAATCGTGGAGTACCAGCGCGACTGTCAGCTTTAACTCCCGGTTTAACCGGTCCAGCAGTTTCATGACTTCCAGCTGGTGGCAGATATCCAGATAGGTGGTCGGCTCATCCAGCAACAATACCTGCGGTTTCTGCGCAAGGGCCATGGCAATCCAGGCGCGCTGCCTTTCGCCGCCGGACAGCGTCTGCAGGATGCGGTGTTGGTAGGGCACCAGGCTGGTTTCCTCCAGTGCCCACTCAATACACTTCTGATCTTCCTTTGTTGCCTTGCCGAAGAGACTGCGGTAGGGGAAACGACCCATGGCAACCAGATCCCGTACTGTCATATCGGCCGGGGCCTGGGGCGACTGGGTCAGGATGGCCAGTTTCTGCGCAAATTCTTTGTAGCCGAAGTCCCACACGTTCCGGTTCAGCAACGTAATCTGTCCGGCAGAAATGGGATTGATCCGGCAGATGGCTTTCAACGTAGTGCTCTTGCCGCAGCCGTTAGGCCCGATGATGGCGGTAATCTTCCCATTTGGAATTTCCGCATTCATGTGCTGTACAATCGTTTTTCCTGACAGTGTGACCTGCAGGTCTCTGACTTCGATCATATTGTCCATCATAATTCCCTCCTTAACAGGAACAGGAAGAATGGCGCGCCGATGAACGCCATGATAATGCCTACGGGCAGTTCAATGGGCGCAAAAGCCACCCGGGCGAATGTATCGCTGAAGGTTATGATGGCGACACCCAGCAGGGCGGCTCCCGGAATCAGGAAACGGTAATCGGATCCCAGAATCAGGCGGGATACATGAGGAATTACCAGGCCGACGAAGCCTAACAGGCCTGCCACACTGACAGCACTGGCTGCCAGAAGCGCTGCAATGGCGGTCAACGCAATGCGTGTAACTTCTACGTTTACACCAAGACCCTTGGCCATCTCATCACCTAACTGCAGGATGTTCAGATAGTGGGCACTGATGATGGCCAGCACCAGGCCGATTAATGCGTAGGGCACAATAATGGTGACATGGGGCCAGCTGCGGGCGGCAAGTCCGCCGACCATCCACATCAGGGCGCCGTTGACCCGGTCGCTGTAGAATACCAGCAAGCCGGAGATGCCGGCACTCAAAAATGCCGACACGGCTACGCCAGCCAGAATGATGCGAACCGGTTTGATTCCGTTCTTCCAGGCGAGAATGTAAATAGCGATCGCAGCCAGCATGGCTCCGATAAAGGCAACCGGCGTAATCAGGTATTCCAGTGCCGGGAATAAAATCATAATGGTAATACCTGCGATACCCGCGCCGGAAGAAATGCCGATAATGTGTGGGTCAGCCAGGGGGTTACGCATGACAGCCTGTAAAATGGCGCCGGAAAGCGACAGATTCAGGCCTACCATGGCGCCCACAATGGTTCTGGGCAGCCGTATATTCCAGATAATCTGGTCCTGGGGCGTCGCCTTGGGATGTAATAATATTTCCGCAACCTGGGAA
Source organism: Acidaminococcaceae bacterium (assembly GCA_017443005.1). Lineage (GTDB taxonomy): Bacteria > Bacillota > Negativicutes > Acidaminococcales > Acidaminococcaceae > Succiniclasticum. The sequence goes on along the minus strand of JAFSPK010000087.1, from coordinate 10,140 downwards.
ACCGAAATGTCGGCAGCGCCTAAGGCGATGGACATAAGGCAGCCGGTGACGGCAAGAACCATGAACAGAATCAGCATGGCGACGCGCCAGACCCTGCGGTCAATACCGTAACGTTCTGCCCGCTCGGATGCGTCAGGCAATTTATCTGCCATATTGTTTTCCTCCGATATTATATATAAGATTACTTAAAGTTTTCCGGGAATACATGTTTTGCCATCAGTTCCACTGCGTCCGGATACCGTAAGCCGGGGGGCGTCAGGAATAAATCTTCCGGAAGGATAAACACTTTGTTGTTCTTGACAGCGGTTAGGGCGCTGTAGGCGGGGTTTCCCTGTACATCGGCCTTCAGGCGCTTTTCAATCTTATCCTGGGCGCCCATAGAAGTGATGAAGATGATTTCCGGATCTTTTTCAACCAATGCCTCTATACTGTAAGGCGCTTTCTCCGGTTTGCCCTGAATGGCAGTGGTACCCTGGGCGATGTTGACAAAACCTAACATTTTAGCTGCATTGCCGGCAATGCTGTTTTCCAGTTCCACAGTTACGGTGGACGGTGTGGCATGCAGAATCACGATTCGCTTTTTATGGTCTTTCGGCATTTTGGAAACGGTGCCAGTGATTTTTTCATCCATTGTCTTGAGCAGTTTTTCTGCTTCGGCAGATTTTCCGTAAACTTTGCCGGTGATAACCAGTGCCTCTTTGGTTTCATCATAGGTTTTCGGCTGCAGTGTGATGGAGTTTATGTTGTTGGTTTCCAGCATTTTTATAAATTTCTGATGCTGCGCCGCATTGATAAACACCAAATCCGGCTTCAGTCCCACAACTTTTTCCATGTTGATGTTAAATACATGGCCAACGTCCTCGGCTTTTTCCATGGAGGGGGGAATCACCGACGCTTTGCTGCTGGAAGGACGACCGATAATTGTCCCGCCCACCGCGTCTACGTAATTCAGAATTGAAGGTACCATGACCACGACCCGTTCCGGTTTTTTGGAAAGAATTACCTTCCGCTTTTCAGAATCGGTAATTTCCGCAAAGACGTTTTGCGAAGCCTGAACTGTCGGTTTACTGCCTGCATTGGTAGCTGCGTTGTCCGGTTTGCAGCCGAAAGAGGCAAAGGCCAGCAGGCTTACCATCAGTGAAAAGAATAGAATTTTTTTCATAAACCACACCACTTTCCTGATTCAATATTTGTGAAGTCATCTGTTGATAAAAATTTATCAAAAATAACAATTAAAGTTATATTATTGTTAATGAATTCGTTTGTTACATTGCCTGTATCGTAAAAAAGAAAACCGTTTTCCGCCGGAAATCAGTTTCTGAGCTTTATAAACGCCTGGCCGCCGATGATAAAGACCATGACCAGATAGATCAGCAGGATTCCCACTGACCACAGGGATACATCTGCCCCGCTGCCGATGCCCCGCAACAGGTAGCTGGTGTGGGTGAGGGGCAGGCATTCAATGAAGATCCGCAACGCGTCGGGCAGTGCTTTTGTGGAGAAAAAGGTGCCGCATAAAAAGGACATGGGTAACAGGATATAGGTGTTTACCTGGCCCATCTGTTCATACGTCGAGAGGAACATAGCCGCGGCAAAACCGATTTCAGCGAAGATGGCGCAATTCAGTATCAGCACCAGTAAAAAGAGGGGCGTAATGGTGAAATGCGCGCCGAAAGCATAGGAAAGCGCGATGATGATAGCGGAGGAAATCAACCCCCGCAGAACTGCTGCCAGCACTTTTCCAATTACATACGCATACGGGCGGATGGGGGCGATGATATATTCTTCAATACTCTTGTGATACACTCGTTCCGCATGGACCGGCGTTACGCTGTTGAAGCTGATGTTCATGGAGTTCAGGGCCAGAATACCCGGAACCAGGAAATCAATATAGGAAGCGCCGTTGGCCGTCTGAATGCTGCGGCCCAGCCCCCAGCCAAAGGCTACCAGATACAGGAGTGGCGCTACCATGCGGGATAGGATGAAGGCGGTCATGCGATGCTTCAGTACGACCCAGTCCCGCCAGAAAACAGTCCAGATGTCAGACAGCATCAGAGTCCCTCCTTCCTTCCGGTCAGTTCAATGAATACATCTTCCAGGTTCGATTTGCGGATGGAGGATGCTGCGTCGATGGTGCCGATGAACTGTCGGGCTTCTTCACGGGTGTTGAAAAAGCGGAAATCCCGGTGCACGTCGTCGCGCCATTCCGCTACAAACCGGCCGAAACGGTTGATGAAATTCTGAGGCGTGTCTACATCAATCAGTTTCCCTTTATTCATGATGGCCACCCGATCGCAAAGTTCTTCTGCTTCTTCAATGTAATGGGTGGTGATCAAAACTGTCGCGCCGTCTTTTGCCAGCCGCCTCACCAGTTCCCAGATACGCCAACGCACCTGGGGATCCAGGGCTACCGTGGGCTCGTCCAAAAACAGGATTTCAGGCCGGTGAATCAGGGCCCGGGCAATCAGCAATCTGCGTTTCATGCCGCCGGAAAGCTGCCGCACGCCGTCATTGATTACGTTTTGCAGTTCCACGTATTCCAACAGTTCGGCAATACGGGCTTCCCGTTCTTCCCGGTTCATGTGGTAAAGTCTTGCGTGCAGTTCCAGGTTTTCTCCTACGGTCAGGTCCTGATCAAAGTTCAGATTCTGAGGCACGACGCCGATCATCTGCTTGATTTGACGGGCATCGTCCGCATTGCTAATCTGTTTACCGTCGTACAGTATCTCTCCGGAAGTAGGGCGGGACAGCATGGTCAGCATCCGGATGGTGGTAGTCTTGCCGGCGCCGTTGGGTCCCAGCAGACCGAAAATTTCACCGGTGCCGATAGTCAGGGAAAGATTTTCCACAGCTACCTTTTCCGCTTTTTTATTTTGGGTATCTTTATGGGGAAATGTTTTTCGGAGATTTTTTACTTCTATCATACGTTGTGTCCTTCCGCGTCAAAGCCTGGCATTTCCGTACCGGCGTCAGACGCTGTAGGTTTTCCGGCTACTGCTTGTTATATTCGGCAGCCGATTATATTTTACCTTATCCGCTCATTTTTCGCCATATATGAAGCAAACTGTCTTCTGAAAGTTTATCGATTTTAAAATACGATGCATCCATTTTGCGGGCCAGTTTTTTGGCGAGACCCAGCTTGATAAACCCGTTTTCGGTATCAATAACCGCTATAGGGATATTCCGCTTGCCGAGGTGTTCCGCTTCAGTCATAGCATCGTCTACCGCATTGGTGCCGTTTTCCAGAGGCAGTGTGGCGTGACCGTCCGTAATCAGGATCAGTACGGGATCCTGCAGCGGATCCTGCCGGTACAGCATATCCAGCACATCTTCCGCTTTGGAAAGGCCTTTGGCCAGCGGTGTTTTTCCGCCGGTGGGCATAGCGGCCAGTTTTTTCTGGGCGAAGTCAACGCTCTTGGTGACCGGCAGCAATACTTCCGCCTGGTTTTTCCTGAAGGCGATCATGCCGACCCGGTCACGTTTCTGATAGGCTTCCAGTAAAATTTTCAGGATGACGCCTTTAACGATTTTCATCCGTTCCCGGGCGCCCATGGAACCGCTGGCGTCTACGGCAAAGAGGAAAATATTGCCGGTGCGCTTCTCACGAACCTTGGTACGCAGGTCTTCTTCTTTGATGACCAGGGCGCAGCCGTTGGATTCCCGCCATTTCTGGTAGGGGGCTGCGGCACGCAGGGTAGCGTCAAAAGCGATATCGGAAGACTTGGAATGGGGAATCTCGGCGCGGACATAACGTCCCTGTCTTTCGTCCGTACGGGTGGCGCTGCGTTTGCCGCTGCCTTTGCGTTTCTGTTTGCCTTTCACCGGCTCAACCCAGACCGGCGGCAGCTTTACCCGCATGTCCGCCGCGTCTACGCGGTCGTTGCTTCCCGCGTTGGGGTTGGTCATGGTTTCGTCTTCCTTGTGTTCCTCCTGGTTGCCTTCGTGGGCTTCCGTATCGGTTTCTTCCGGCTCCGGCGCGTCCGGCATGGAGAAAAGTTCGTCCTGCTCTTCCTGTTGCGGCGGCGGAGTCTGCTGCGCGTCTTCCGGTTCTTTTGTTTCGTTCTGCTGCGGTTCCTGCTGTTGTTCCGGCGGCAGCTCCCGCATCCGGTGGGGCAGTACGAATTCCGCGGCCTTTTCCAGGTCTTTGGGCAGCACGTATTTGCGTCCGGCCAGAGCGGCTTCGGCCCGGGCGGCTTCCATCAGGTAAATGTCGGCCCGGTGCCCGGCTACGTTTGCTTTGATCGTGTAAACGGAGGACAGCCGTATCATGGCGTCAGATACTTCCACTTCGGGCAGCAGCACGCGGGCTTTGGCAATTTTTTCTGCCAGCCTGTCTGTTTCCGCGGCCCAGTTATTCCGGAAGATTTCTCCGTTTTTTTCAAAATCGGTGACCCGGCGTACAATTTCCATCCGGGCTTCTTCGTCGGTCTCCGCTTCTACCGAAACAAACAGCCCGAAACGGTCCAAAGCCGCAGAGGAAAGAGTGCCGCTTTCCGGAGCCATGACGGCCAGCACCGTGTATTTCGTGTCCCTGTGTTCGGAGAGGCCGTCCCGTTCCAGCTGATAGCCGCCGGTTTCCTCAACCCGGAGTACGGCGGACAAAATATCGTCCCGCAGCAGGTTGGCATCATCAAGGTAGACGACGCCTCCGTCCGCTTCGTCGATCAGCCCCGGTTGGAGCTGCCGTTTGCCGTATTTCACCGCGGCTTCGGCATCAATGGAGCCAAACAGCCGGTCTTCCGTAACGCTTACGGGAATCTCGATCCAGGGCGCGTTATATAATTCCCGGGCGCCCCGCATCAGGGTGGACTTCCCAGTTCCTTTTTCACCGCTTACCAGCACTCCGCCTGCATGTGGATTGACAAGGGCCAGCGTTACGGCTTCCTTTGCCTTTTCCATACCGCAGACTGCGGCAAGCGGATATCCTGTTCTTTTCATGCGTCAATCACCTTATCCACATTTTCCCAGTCCAGCTTCTGTTCTTCGAAAGGACGGCGGCGCATACGGTGGGGCAGCGCCAGATGCGCGGCTTCCCGCAGGTCTTCTTTGGTAACTTCGGTATGTCCTGCCACGGCTGCCAGGGTTTCCGCGGTTTTGATCAGCACGATATCAGCCCGGTGGCCGTCAACACCCAGCGTAATAGAAATCTGGGCTGCCATGCGCAGGATTTCATTGGAGGTGGTTACCTGAGGCAGCAGCTTCATGGCACGCTGGATGCGGTGCACTTCGTTCTGCTGTTCTTCTTCCCATTTTTTAATCAATTCTTCCGGATCGTCTTCGTATTCCAGACGGCGTTTGATAACCTCGGCCCGTTTGTCCAGGTCTTTTTCGCCGGCTACGTAAACAGAAAGGGCAAAACGGTCCAGCAGTTGGGGCCGGATATCGCCTTCTTCCGGGTTCATGGTGCCAACCAGGGAGAAGCGGGCGGGATGGGAGTAGGAGATGCCTTCCCGTTCTACGGTGTTGATACCCATGGCGGCGGAGTCCAGCAGTACGTCCACTACGTGATCGTCCAGCAGATTGATTTCGTCTACATATAGAATGTTCCGGTTGGCGTCTGCCAGAATACCGGTCTCAAAGGAACGTTTTCCTTCTTTGATTGCGGCTTCGATGTCCAGAGTTCCCACGACACGGTCTTCTGTGGCGCTGACAGGAAGTTCCACTACCTTCATGGGAAGTTCTTCTGTTTCCGGCGCCGCATTGTCGTATTTTTCATGGCATTCATCGCACCAGTTGGATTTGTCATTGGGGTCGTCGTGGAACTTGCAGCCTTTGATGCACAGGCGCGGCGGCAGCAGGTCAGCCAGGGCGCGCACGGCGGTGGACTTGGCTGTGCCTTTTTCCCCCTGGATCAGTACGCCGCCCAGGCGCGGATTCACCACGTTCAGCACCAGCGCTTTTTTCATCTCTTCCTGCCCGATAATGGCGGTAAATGGAAAGGTTCCCTGTCGTTTCATAATCGTATCGTCCTCCCGTAATCATCTGATAATTTATAATATGTTAATTAATACCTTAGGTTGTAAGCCGCAGCGCAGGTTTCTCTGCAGTCCTGCGGTTTTTTCAACAGCTGCCAGTGGCAGCAGACTTACTCTTCGTCGTCTTCCTCAATTTCGCCTTCTACGGAAAGGTACAGCTCCTGCAGTTTTTCTTTTGTTTCATCGTCCGCGTTCCACATCTGGCGCTGTTCTGCTTCCAGCAGGGTTTCCGCGATGTTCTGCAGGGCCCAGGGATTTACTTTCTTCATCCACTGCTGCACTTTCGGGTCAAAGGCGTATTTCTCGGCGTAATCGTTATACATCCAGTCTTCCATCACGCTGCTGGTGGCGTCCCACTGGAAGCTGATGTTCAGCCGGTTGGCCATGTCCATGGCGCCTTTGTAACCGTGCTGCATCAGACCTTCGATGTACTTCGGGTTCAGGGATTCCGTGCGCACCACCCGTTTCATTTCTTCCGCTACCGTACGGATCTTGGGGGCACCCCGGTTGGCGCTGTCACCCACGTAGGACACCGGCGTCTTCTGCCCGAAGCTCTTGACCGCTGCGATCATGCCGCCGTGGAAGCCGTTGTAGTCGTCGGAACTCAGGATGTTCATGTCATGGTTCTCTTCGTTTTTCACGGTGAGTTCCATTTGCGCCAGACGTTTCCTGAACAGTTCGGGCTGATATACGCCCCGCTGTCCGCCGCCGAAGACGTGGCCGCCCCAGCGTACATATACGTCGGCCAGGTCTTTTTCCGATTCCCAGTTCTTGGCGTCCAGCACTACGTTGATGCCGGAGCCGTATGTGCCGGGGGCGTCGCCGAAGACCCGGAAGGCTGCGCTGCGCCAGGCGTCGTCTGCGGAAGCACCGTCTGCCTGTAAGGCTTTGCTGTCTTCCCGGATGTGCTTCCGTACAAAGTTGTCGTCATCGGATTCATCCAGTTTTGCGGCCATCAGCACGGCTTTGTCCATCAGCTCGGCCAGATGGGGGAGCGTGTCCCGGAACAGGCCGCTGATGCGGGCCGTCACATCGATACGGGGCCGTTTCAGCTCTTCAAGGGGAATTACTTCCAGATCGGTAACCCGCAGGCTGCCTTTCTGCCAGACGGGTTTGATGCCCAGCAGGTACAGGAACTCGGCGATGTCCTGGCCGCTGCTCCGCATGTTGGGGCCGGACCAGAGGACCATGCCGATGTTCTCGGGATACTTTCCTTCGTCGGTGATATACTTCTCAATCATGCGGTCGCCCAGCTTTTTCCCGGCCATCCAGCCTGCCTGGGAGGGCAGTGCCCGGGGATCCACACCGTAGAAGTTACGGCCGGAAGGCAGCAGGTCTACGCCGCCGGCGCTGGGAGACCCGGAAGGCCCGGGGGGAACATATTTGCCGGAGAGGGCTGCCAGCGTATGCTCCAGTTCATCCGTTGTTCTGGCAAGACGGGGATAGATTTCTTCGATGATATATTGACCAAGGGATTCGATTTTCTGCCGCCAATCTTCCGGCCCTTCTGCCGTTTCCGGCAACTGCATGGCTGCATTGACCGCTTCTTCCGTGAAACCGTTTTTCGCAATGGCCGTTACAAATGCCCGGCTTTCGTTGCGGATGCGGCGCAACAGTTCGCCGCCGGTCAGGTCGAAGGCCTCCACGATGGCGGAGGGATTCTTTTCCAGTTCCTCGAAATTCAAACTGAATTTTTCTGCCCACAGATTATATAAGGAAGGCACCGGCCCGTTGGACAGGCGCAGGAGATGCATGACCTCGCCGATGAGGATATCGCCTTCCGGCGGCTGGCCCAACACATGCAGACCTACATGGATCTCGCTGTCCTGCAGTTCTTCAATATATTCATGGAGTTCTGCCAGATAATCCGTGAACGGTTTTGTTTCGTCGTAGGCGATGGACTCGTCAAGCTTCGTTTCATGGGCCAGCTCAATGATTTTTTTCTCCAGCTCGGCTGCCTGTTCCGAATCCTGTTTCTGAAAATGACTGTATTCGTCAGCCATTTTTTCCAGTTCCGCCAGTTCATCAAAAGCACCGGCTTCCGCCACGGGGGCGGGCAGGTAGCCGATGAGGCAGGCACTGCTGCGGCGTTTGGCAATGACGCCTTCGCCGGAAATTGTCATCAGGTAAGGGTAAATGTTAGGCAGGGAACCCAGAGCGATATCAGAATAGCTGGAGTGGTCCAGCCCGGTTGCCTTGCCCGGCAGCCATTCCAGATTGCCGTGGGTGCCCAGATGGATCACTGCGTCTGCTTTGAATACTTCCCGCAGCCAGTAATAGAAAGCCAGATACTGGTGGGTGGGGGCAATGGTTGGATCGTGATAGGCCCGGGCGGGATCCATGCCGTACTGGCGGGCAGGCTGCACAGTCATAAAAATGTTGCCGTTCATGGTACCGGGCACCAGAATATTGCCTTCATCGGACAGCATGATATCGCCGGGCGCTTCGCCCCACTGTTCCGTCATCTTCTGCCGCGCTTCTTCCGGCAGGGTGGCAAAGAAAGCCGCGTATTCATCCGCGGAAAGTTTCTGGCATTCTTCTGCCTGCTTGTCGGTTAACAGACTTAAATCGTTGGTGGCATGGGAAGTCATGATGCGGATAAACTCTTCCGCCGATTCCGGAAGAAAGTCTATCTTGTAACCTTCCGCCTGCATGCGGGCCAGGAGCCGGGTGGCGCTTTCCATGGAATCCATGCCGGAGGCGCTGCCGATATTGTAATTCTTGGGCGGATAGTTATGGAAAATCAGTGCAATCTTTTTATCTTCGTTTTTCAGTCGGTGGAGCTTTGCCCATTTGACAGCCTTGTCAACCATGGCGGCGGTACGTTCCGGCATGGGCTGGTATTCGATGGCGCCGTCAGGCAGCACGTTACGGCCGGCGATAGGAACCCCGTGGATCGCGCCGTCAAATTCCGGCAGGGCTACGGCGATGGAAGTTTCTACCGCGTTGAGGCCTTCGGGATTTTTGCGCCAGTCTTCTTCCGTTGTCAGCAGGGTATAGGCTGTTAAAACCGGTACGCCCAGCTGTTCCAGTTCGTCTGTAGTGAGACTGCCGTTACCCACGTGGGAGAATTTCATGGCGCTGACGAGGACATCGATTACGGTTTCACCGTTCAGCGTGAAGAAATCAGCAAACACTTTACGAATGCTGGGCATTCCCAAGGATTCGTCAGGCATCTGGTTGGTGAATACGGCCAGGGCGTTGCAGCCTTTCTGTTCCGTTTCCCGGATGAAGGCGGCAGGGTAGGCCAGGTCGTCCCAGATCCATTCGTCACGGTAAAACAGCAGACCGATAACAGGCCTGTCCGGTTTGCAGAATTGTTCCCGGTATGCGGCCAGATCGGTCATGTAGCCGTCAGGCATATCGGGATGATAGATGCCGGCCCAGCACTGGGGCTTCGGTTCGTCCGAAACGGGAACAGACGGGTCTGTAAGAGAAGAGGCATACAGCCAGAAGTTCCGAAAGTTTTCGGCGCCGCCGTAAAAGGTATATCCTCTGAGCCGAGCGGCAACGGATTTTTCTACGCCTGCGCCATCTCCGGCTGAGGCAGATTCCACTGCGTCGATTACATAAGGGATGTGGTTGGCATCCAGAAATCTGCTGCATTCTTCCCAGAATTTTGATTTAAAAATATTGTTGAAGAACCTGGCCACAACCAGGCTGCTGCCCCGGAGCTTTCGCTCCCAGACATAGTTCCATTCGCTGGATCGTTCCAGTTTGACAGCCATGCACAGATCGGAAATTTTCATTTCATCCTGCAGCTGCAGGCAGGCGTTCTTCATGCCGGCGTAGCGGCGGGTATCGTTAGTCAGGTAAATAATTTTTATGTCCATACAGAAAATTATTCCCCCTTTCTTTCTTGAAAATATATAAGAGCGTGCATAACTGCCGCATTCTAATTTCTGTCAACAAACAAATGACTGTCTCCCTCGCCCTGCCAAAGCACTGTAACCGGCGTCAGGTTTTTTTCTTCGGCATCGTGCTTCAGGCGCAAACCAACCGGGCAACTTCCCCTGAGCTTAAAATACTTGCAGCGTACACAGGGACGGTTAGAGTCCGTTACGACCTTATAACAGGTACGTTCTTCTCCGTTTTCCGGTCCGGCCAGCGCCTTCCGGGTTTTGGAATTCATATACAGAACCTTGCCGTCTTTGGCGGAAGTAAC
>JAFSPK010000016.1:0-31824 GCA_017443005.1 Acidaminococcaceae bacterium | reverse complement strand
TGACCCAGGTCAGATGAATCCTATCGTGTTGGCGCTGATCGGAGACAGTGTGTTTACGTTTTATGTCCGCATGCGCCTGCTGCCGGTGTCCAGTCATGTGCAGGTGATCCACACGATTGCTGCCAAAATGGTATCTGCTGTTATGCAGGCTAAAGCAATGCACGTTTTGGAAACCGGACTGTCTGAACAAGAGGCGGCGATCGTGCATCGGGGACGCAATGCCAAGTCCATGGTACCCAAAAGCGCCAGCGTCAGCGAATATCGTGCGGCAACAGCATTTGAAGCGCTATGCGGCTGGCTGCTTCTGACAGATCAGGAAAAACGCCTGGAAGAATTTATGGAACAGGCTTTTCAGGTCATTTCCCGGGAAATGCAGGAACCGTCTGACAGATAAGTTTCAGGAAATGAATACAAAAGGCCGGCAGGCTTTTAGAATAAGCAGATGTTTTAAACCGGCTTTTTGTGATACGGATGTATCAAATCATTTTGCCAATATGTCGAATATAATATGATGAAAAGACAAAAAGGGTTTGAAAGGGGGAGGAATTGTAATGAAGGTTGTTTTGGTGAGACATACTCCGGATCCGGATAAATCGGTTGCCTTGAGCGCAAGGTTGTGCTATTCTCCCGTGGGGGTAACCGAGTTACAGGAAAAGATGAGCGATGAAGAGGCTGCGCGGCTGGTGCGTATGTTAGTCCGTATGGGTCATTTTTCACCGATTGAACATGTAACCTTTACCTTTGCCATCGAGGGCGTTTCCCGTGTTCTGACACATCAGCTTGTCCGTCACAGGATCGCTTCGTATTCGCAGCAGTCCCAGCGGTATGTGAAAGAACATAATTTTGAATCGATTATGCCTCCGTCTATTGCGGCAATTCCCGAAGCAAAAGCTAAATTTGAGGCATGCATGCAGAATCTGCAGGATCTGTATAATGATCTGACGGATCATTACGGGATTGCTAACGAAGATGCGCGCTATGTACTGCCTAATGCGGCGGAAACGAAGATCGTCTGCACCTTTAATGCCCGTTCGCTCTATAATTTCTTCAATTTGCGCTGCTGCAACCGGGCCCAGTGGGAAATCCGCGAACTGGCCTGGAAGATGCTGATGGAATGTCGGAAAGTGGCTCCGGTTCTGTTCGAAAAAGCGGGCCCGGACTGTGTGGCCAAAGGTACCTGTAAAGAAGGAAAGATGAGCTGCGGTATTTTGCCGAAAGTAAAACAGTATCAGGCTGAAGGCAAAGAGGTTGCGGAATTGTTTTTACCGGAGGAACCTGCAATTATTAAATAATGTAGCCTCGTCTTTTTATCCGGTGGCAATTCTGCTGCCGGCGTACGTAAGGAGCATCTATGACAGAAGAAATTATTGCCGGGCGCAATGCGGTTTTTGAGGCGTTGACAAGCAAACGTCCGATCAATAAGATTTTTATTAAAGCAGGACTGCAAGGCGGGAGTCTGGGGAAGATAGTGGCAGCGGCACAGGAAGCTGCGGTTCCGGTAGAATATGTGCAGGCCGAAAAGCTCGACAGGCTGGCGCCGGGCATGCGGCATCAGGGAATTGTGGCGCTGGCATCTCCGATTGCGTTCAGTACTCTGGAGGATGTCTTACAACGGGCTGCGTCACGAAACGAAACGCCGTTCCTGCTTTTATTGGACGAACTGCAGGACCCCCAGAACGTGGGAGCGCTGATACGCAGCGCAGATGCTGCGGGGGTGCATGGCATTTTATTGCCCAGGCGGCGAAGCTGTCCTCTGAATATGGTGGTAGCCAAGGTATCGGCCGGAGCTGTGAACTATGTGCCTGTGGTTCAGATCGGGAACATTGTTCAGACTTTGCGCAGCTTACAAGAGCAGGGCTTTTGGGCTGTGGGTGCAGATATGGACGGCGAAAGCCTGTATTTTGACGCGGACCTGGACCGTCCTGTGGTTCTGGTAATCGGGGCGGAAGGAAAAGGCCTGGGGCGTCTGGTAAAGGAAAACTGTGATATGCTTGTCCGGATCCCTATGCAGGGAGGCGTTAACTCCCTGAACGCTTCTGCGGCCGGAGCGATTCTGCTGTATGAAGTGGTACGGCAGCGGCTGCAAAAGGTCACACTATGAAAGAGTATTATCTGGTTGACGGATATAACGTTATCAATAACTGGCCTGAGTTTGCGGGAATACGGGATAAGGACCTGGAGCATGCGCGTGATCTGCTGACGGATCAGGTCGCGGAGTTTTCTGCTTTTCGTGGCTATGAAGCGATCGTTGTGTTTGACGCTATGGATGTAAAGGGACCGGAAGCAACAGAACACAGCCGTGGATGCACGGTCGTTTATACCGCTGAAGAGGAAACCGCCGACAGCTGGATCGAACGGGAAACCTATCAGATTGCCAAAAAGGGGCTCAAGGTCTTTGTCGTTACCAGCGATAAGGCGGAACAGGACAGCGTGCTCGGTTCCGGGGCATACCGCATTTCGGCCCGTGAATTCCGGGAAATTTATTATAAGACAAAAAAGGAAATAGAGGAAAGAATAGACAAACTGCCGGGGAGCACAGGCCGGCGGGAGCTGGGCGGACGTATTGACGACAAGGTGGCGTTGTACCTGGAGAAACTGAGGCGGGGATAAGGAGGAGCTAAGGAAACGCTGATTAATTCGTTTGCACGCTGACCGGTGCTTTTTGTGACTGACTGCGTCAATGTCCCTCAACGCAGCTACGGCTGCGCCCTCGGGCCATTTCCTTGTCAGTCGCAAAAAGCCCTCGGTCATCGCACAAGCTCATTTAATCAGCGTCTCCCTAAATCTTTTCAGGACCTGAGATATCCGTATTTCTGCGCTGTTGACGTTATCACAGCTCGTCGTGTATAATAAGGTATCCTTAACCGGTTGCCTGACTGGAGGAAAACAGATTGACATTACTGGAAGGTGGAATATAGATGAACGGGAGAACCGGCGATCCCTATGCCAGATTTGCTGATATGCCGGATGAAGATATTGTTGGGCTGGCCAATACGGAGAACAATGTGCTGGCGCAGGAATATCTGCTGCATAAGTATCGTAATTTTGTGCGTGGAAAGGCAAGAAGCTATTTTCTGATCGGAGCGGAACGGGAAGATATCATTCAGGAAGGAATGATAGGTTTATATAAAGCAATCCGTGACTTTCGACAGGATAAGCAGACTTCGTTCCGTTCTTTTGCGGAACTATGTGTGACCCGCCAGATCATTACGGCTATTAAAACAGCAACCCGGCAAAAGCATATTCCGTTGAATTCTTATGTTTCTTTAAATAAACCGATTTATGAACAGGATTCGGATCGTACGCTGCTGGACGTAATCTCCAGCAGGACAAAAGTGGTAAATCCGGAAGAGATGATTATCCGGCGGGAAGAGTTTATCGAAATTAAGAATAAGATGAACATGATTCTCAGCGATTTGGAGTGGGAAGTGTTCATGAATTATCTGGACGGCAAGTCCTATCAGGAAACGGCCAGAGAACTGCATCGGCATATTAAGTCTATCGACAATGCACTGCAGCGTGTTAAAAGGAAGGTGGAAAAATATAAAGAGGCCCATATGGGGGATTCGGAAATACAGACGGTGTGTTCCTGTATCCTTTCGATAGAATCCCGCAAGCGGGAAAGAAAAAAAAAACCGCAGAAGTGAATGAAATTGATAAATGTGAAACAAACTGTTGTATTGAAGTGAAGAATAGTATAAAATATTAGTAGCGCTAAAGGATTTTATCCGGAAACAGCGAATTGATATTGTTATAGAAATTAATTGTTCCGGCATTTTCAAATAGGATCTGCTAACAGATTTAGGAGGTAATTAAAATGAGTCAGACAGAAGAATTTGTAAAGATTGTTGAGGCGGCAAAAGAATCCAAGGGAGTAATTTTTGTAACTGGTAAGCCCGGCAGCGGTAAAAGCAAGGTTTTACGCGAAGCGGCCGAAGACAAGAAATGGGATTATGTAGACTGCCGTCTGCTGATCAGCGAAGAGTTTTTGGCTGTTCCGAAAGAAGAACGGAATGAAAAAGCACCGGCCATGATGGGAGAAGCGCTTGCCAGTTATAATTCAGAGGTTATCTTATTAGATCGTTTACAGACTTTGTTTGTGCCGGTATTCAATTTGGATGTGGCTTCGCTGCTTAAAGAGCTGGGACAGAAATTTGTTCTGGTTGCAGCCTGGCCCGGATATGTGAAAGATGGCATGCTGTGTTATGATAAATTTGACGGGACCGAGTCTATCCGGATTCCGCAGGATGGTTTTACGATTTGGAATGTTGATTGAGACTTGAGGGGACAAATGATAAATGTAAAAGGGACATTAGCCGTTCTGACCGGGGGCGGCGACTGCCCGGGATTAAATGCGGTTCTGAACGCGGTAGTCAAGGCTGCGTTAGGGCACGGATATCAGATTTATGGTATTGAAAATGGCTTTAACGGCCTGATAAAGAACCGGATGAAACTCCTGACATATGATGATGTGTCCGGTATTTTGCCGCGGGGCGGTACGGTTTTGGGTACGACCAACCGTGACAATCCGTTTAAATTTGCACACGTGGAACCGGATGGTTCGGTTACTTATACGGACGAAAGCGAAACGATTGTAAAAAATCTGTCAAAACGCGGGATAGAAACCCTGATCGTGATCGGCGGGGATGGCAGCCTGGCTATCGGAGCACAGCTTTCCCGGGACTGCGGCGTCAAGGTGATCGGGGTGCCCAAAACGATAGATAACGATTTGCCCTGTACGGAACGGACTTTCGGATTTGATACGGCTATGGCCGTGGCGACAGAAGCGGTTGACCGGCTGCACAGTACAGCGGAATCCCATCATCGGATCATGATTCTGGAAGTCATGGGCCGGTATGCGGGATGGATTGCCCTGCACTCCGGTGTGGCGGGCGGTGCGGATGTTATTTTGATTCCGGAAATCCCCTATCACCTGGATGCGGTTGCCAAGAAGATACTGAAACGCCAGCAGGAAGGCAAGATGTTCAGCATTGTTGTTGTGGCGGAAGGCGCGAAACCGGAAGGCGGGGAAATGACAGTGGCCCGCATTGTAAAGGACAGCTTTGAGCCGATCCGGTTAGGCGGCGTTGGAAATAAGCTGGCACAGCAGCTGGAGGAGCTGACCGGAATTGAAGCCCGCTGCACAGTATTGGGCTATCTGCAGAGAGGCGGTTCCCCGACGGCCTTTGACCGGGTGTTATGTACCCGGTACGGGGTGGCGGCGATTGAGGCATGTATTGCAGGAAATTATGACGTTATGGTTTCCCTGCATAATGATTCCATTGTAACGGTTCCGTTGCAGGATGCCGGAAGAAAACCCAGGTCTGTTACGGCGGATAATGAAATTGTCAAAGCGGCAAGAGACATCGGAATTTGCTTTGGCGATGAATCTTAAATGGCTTCAGGACGCATCTGTTTGACGAGATGCGTCCTGTTTTTGAGAAATTTGCAAGAAACTTATAAAAAACAGTTGACAAACTCTTCCATTTCATGTATTATACTTACTGTCACTGAAATCATGCTGACATAGCTCAACTGGCAGAGCAACGGTTTTGTAAACCGTAGGTTGTAGGTTCGATTCCTATTGTCAGCTCCAGAAGATTTTAATGGAGAGGTTCCCGAGTGGCTAAAGGGAGCAGACTGTAAATCTGCCGCGTTTCGCTTCGTTGGTTCGAATCCAACCCTCTCCACCATTTATTTTATCGCGGGGTGGAGCAGTTGGTAGCTCGTCGGGCTCATAACCCGAAGGTCGCTGGTTCAAATCCGGCCCCCGCAACCATATTATTGTTAATGATGCTGATGTAGCTCAGATGGTAGAGCGCATCCTTGGTAAGGATGAGGTCACCAGTTCAATCCTGGTCATCAGCTCCATTATATGGCGGCATAGCTCAGTTGGCTAGAGCAAGCGGTTCATACCCGCTGTGTCCGCGGTTCAAATCCGTGTGCCGCCACCAAATCAGAAAAGAGGCTCATACAGGTAATCTTGTGTGAGCTTTTTAATTGCCGAAGGAAGGAAAAAATAGTAAAGGCAGAGTTTAAAAGAGTATTTACTATGTGTATGGGGCAGGTACAGAATCAGAAAATTGACTGATTCTGTATTATTTATTTTTAAAATCTGTAAATTTATTGACAGAAAAAGGTAACTGTGGTATTATCATTCAGTGACAATTTAGTTTGCTGTATTTTTATAGTTGGAAAGAGGTGGCAAGAATGCGTACGTTAATTACTTTGGCCTGCACGGAATGCAAACAGAGAAATTATCAGACCAACAAAAACAAAAAGAATGATCCCGACCGTATCGAGATTAAAAAGTATTGCAAGTTCTGCAAAAAGCATACAACTCATAAAGAAACCAAATAATTCTTGATTTGGCGGTGTCTGGATAGCAAGGATGTGAAATAATGACCGTTCCGGAAACTACTTCAACCAATGAAATAAGTACGGTGGGAAAGGTTACGGGATTCATAAAGGATTCAAAGGCAGAGCTGCAAAAGGTTACATGGCCGACGAAACAGGAACTGTTCATGAATACTATTGTAGTATTGATTGCGGTAGTATTGGTGGCGGTATGTATCTGGGTAGCCGATACGTTCTTCTCTGTTCTGATCAGAACCATCTTACGGTAAGAGGTATAAGGAGGAAGGGAGTTTACTCCCGCTGAAAAAATGGACGAAAACAAAAATGCTGAAACGCTGGAAAAAGGAAAACGGCATTGGTATGTCATCCATACTTATTCCGGTTATGAGAATAAGGTCAGCGCAAATCTGGAACGTAAGGTTCATTCTCTGGGGATGAGCGACAGGATCTTCCATATCATGATTCCGATGGAGAATGAAGTCGTAGCTGATGAAAATGGCGCCAAGCGGATCGTAACCCGTAAGGTTTTTCCGGGTTATGTGCTGGTTGAGATGATCATTGATGACCGCACCTGGTATGTCGTCAGAAATACTCCCGGCGTAACAGGGTTTGTGGGTCCTGACAATAAGCAGCCGGTTCCGCTGTCGGATGAAGAAGTCAAACGGATTATGACCGGCAGCATTAATGGTCAGGGGCTTCAGGAAGAAGAAGGTTCTGATTCCCAGCCGAAGGCGAAGCCTCAGATTAATTTGCAATTACAACAGAGAGTCCGCTTAAAAACAGGCCCGTTTGCCAGCTTTGAAGGCGTTGTTTCGGCAATTGACAGAGAACGTGGTAAACTGAAGGTTCTTGTGGATATGTTTGGTCGCGAAACTCCTGTTGATATTGATTATACCCAAGTGGAAGAAATTGAATGATAAGGAGGTGTAAGAAACATGGCAAAGAAAGTTGCTAAGGTTGTAAAGTTACAGGTTCCTGGCGGTAAAGCTACTCCGGCACCTCCGGTTGGTCCTGCACTGGGCCAGGCTGGCGTTAACATTATGGCTTTTGTAAAGGACTTTAATGCCCGTACCGCACAGCAGGCCGGTTTGATCATCCCTGTTGAGATTACGGTGTATGAAGATCGTTCCTTTACGTTCATTACCAAGACCCCGCCTGCAGCAGTGTTGCTGAAAAAGGCTGCCGGTCTGGAAAAAGCTTCCGGTGAACCTAATAAGAAGAAAGTTGCTACACTGCCCCGCGCTAAAGCCCGCGAAATTGCGGAAAGCAAGATGGCAGATCTGAATGCAGCTGATGTGGAAGCAGCAACCCGTATGATTGAAGGCACTGCCCGCAGCATGGGCATTGTAATTACTGACTGATCGTCAGTTCAATGAGTGGGAGGCGGAAGCCGTTCGGACCACAAGGAGGAATTTATAATGGCAAAGAAACATGGCAAAAAGTATGTTGATGCGTTAAAACTGATTGACGAAACCAAGCTGTATTCGCCGAAAGAAGCAGTTGAACTGGTAAAAAAGACTGTAGTTACCAAATTTGACAGTTCCGTGGAAGCATCTTTCCGTCTGGGCATCAACCCGAAGTATGCTGACCAGCAGGTTCGCGGCGCAATGGTGCTGCCTCATGGAACCGGTAAATCCAAAAAGGTTCTGGTATTTGCGGAAGGCGCAAAGGCCGAAGAAGCAAAAGCTGCCGGTGCGGATTATGTTGGCGGAGATGATCTGGTGGCAAAAATTCAGGGAGGCTGGTTTGACTTTGAAGTCTGCGTAGCGACCCCGAACATGATGGGCAAGGTTGGCCGCCTTGGTAAGCTGTTAGGCCCGAAGGGCTTAATGCCGAACCCGAAGGTTGGTACCGTTACCATGGATATCACCAAGGCTCTTAATGAAATCAAAGCCGGTAAAGTGGAATACCGTGCAGACAAAGCCGGTAATGTGCAGGCGATGATTGGTAAGTCTTCCTTCTCGGAAGAAGCTCTTCTGGATAACTATATTGCATTAGTTACTACTTTGATTAAGGTAAAACCGTCCGGAGCAAAAGGTCAGTACATTAAATCTGTTACCTTATCTACTACGATGGGACCTGGCATCAAGATTGATGTCCTCAAAGCAGACAGTGCAAAATAATCCGGGACATAATTTTTAAATCAGAAGATAATCGGGCCACAGACAGCAGGTGCGTAAGCGCAAGTGCAGATTCGCACGCCTGCCGAGGCTGGAGACGTTAAAGATAGACAGGCAAATCTTTCACGACCTCCGGCTGCTTCGGCCGAGAGGTCTTTTTGATTTATAAAACGTAAGTCAAAATCTGAAAGAAGGAGGTGCAACTCATTGAAAACAAAAGCAGAGAAAGAGGTCCAGTTAGCTGAGATTAAAAAGCTGTTTGCCG
This sequence comes from Acidaminococcaceae bacterium, assembly GCA_017443005.1. Classification (GTDB taxonomy): domain Bacteria; phylum Bacillota; class Negativicutes; order Acidaminococcales; family Acidaminococcaceae; genus Succiniclasticum. The sequence continues at coordinate 23,082 of JAFSPK010000016.1, read as the reverse complement.
AAGCTAAAGGAGCCGTACTGGTTGACTTCAGCGGTCTGACTGTTGCGGAAGATACGGAACTGCGGCGCAAGGTTCGCGAAGCCGGCGCTTCCTATACCGTTTACAAAAACACTTTAATTGCTCTGGCAGCAAAAGAATACGGCCTGGATGACCTGGCTCCCGTATTGGAGAAAAACACTGCAATTTGTTCTTCTTCACAGGACGCGGTAGCAGCCTGCAAGGTTATGTGTGATTTTGTTAAAGATCATAAAAAGATGCAGCTGAAAGCCGGTGTTGTAGAAGGCAAAGTGGTTACTGTTGATGAAGTTAAGGCCGTTGCAGCACTGCCGCCGAAAGAAGTGCTGGTTGCCAAAATGCTGGGCAGCCTGAACGCTCCTATTTCCGGCCTGGTTCGTACACTCAACGGAACCGTCGCCAAGATCGTGTATGCATTGGATGCAGTACGCGAACAAAAAGAAAAGCAATCTGCATAATGCATGGTTGAAAAAAATAAAAAAATTAAATTATTAAATTGATATGGAGGAAATTATAATGAATAAAGATCAGATTATTGAAGCTATTGAGAAAATGACCGTATTAGAGCTGGCCGAACTGGTTAAGGCTCTGGAAGAAAAATTTGGCGTATCCGCTGCTGCTCCGGTAGCTGTTGCTGCTGCTGGCGCTGCTCCGGCTGCTGCTGCCGCTGAAGAAGAACAGACCGAATTCGACGTAATCCTGAAAGATGCTGGTCAGGGCAAGATCAACGTTATTAAAGCGGTTCGCGAAATCACCGGCCTGGGCCTGAAAGAAGCTAAAGCTTTGGTTGACGGCGCTCCGAAAGCTGTTAAAGAAAAAGTTTCCAAAGCTGACGCTGATGAAGCCAAAGCAAAACTGGAAGCTGCCGGCGCTACTGTTGAAGTAAAATAATTTAAACGTACGTCATCAGGACCGGTTCCGAAAGGAGCCGGTCTTTTTGTATTGTGTTACCGGATATTTCGGATTCGGGGTTGGATTGCTAAATGCCAGGATAACGGACAGACAAAACGACTCGCAGAATTTATGTTACTGTTCACAGTTGCAAAAAAATAGTAAAAGGGGAGTTGACAAATTGTTGACTGTTGTGGTATCATTATTTACCACAATTATGCTTTTTGTGTTTGTGACCAAAATGCAGGCTTGACTACAACGGCCAGATAGTGTAGTGGTTCACATCGGCTGCCATATCGTTGGGATGAAGTACGTTCGTCTGATTTGAATAACAGGGTGATCTTGCGGTAAGAACCTTGTTTTTTTTGACTTTGGGCAACGTGCATAGTTTTGTATTGCCTGACTTATATAACAAGGAGTGAAGACCTACATGTTTAAACCGGTTCAGACAGGTGACAGGACCCGGTATAGCTTTGGCAAAATCAAAGAAGTTTTGCCAATGCCTCATTTGATTGACCTGCAAAGGAAATCCTATGAGTGGTTCATGAGCGACGGATTGAATGAGATTTTCCGTGACATCTCTCCGATTAAGGACTTTAACGGAAATCTGGAGCTTTCTTTCCAAAGCTTTGAAATCGGCGAGCCAAAATATACCATTGAGGAGTGCAAGGAACGGGATGCTTCTTATTCTGCGCCGTTGAATGTCAACGTTCTGTTGTTGTATAAAGATACGGGGGAAATCAAAGAATCCCGTGTGTTTATGGGCGACTTCCCGCTTATGACCCCTACGGGTACTTTCGTTATCAATGGGGCAGAACGTGTCATTGTCAGCCAGCTCGTCCGCTCTCCCGGGGTTTATTATGATAAAATAATGGATCCCAGCGCAATCTTCTTATATGGAACAACGGTTATCCCGAATCGCGGTGCGTGGATTGAATTCGAAACGGATTTGAACCATGTAATCTATGCGCGTGTGGACAGGACACGTAAGGTGCCGGTCACTGTGCTGCTTCGGGCTATGGGTATGGAAACCAATGAAGAAATCCTGGAATTCTTTGGCGATACCCAGATCGAGAACCATACGGAAGACGGAACCGAAATTATTGAAGCCGTGAAGGCAACACTGGAAAAAGACAGCACGACCAATTGTGAAGAAGCGATGATCGAGCTGTATAAAAAGCTTCGTCCCGGTGAACCGCCGGCGTTTGAAAATGCCAAGCAACTGATTGAACAGACTTTCTTTGACAGTAAACGTTACGACCTGGCTTATGTGGGTCGTTATAAGCTGAATAAAAAACTGGGCTGGAGAAACCGGCTTCAGGATTGTGTCCTGGCAGAACCGCTGGTTGACAAGGAAACCGGCGAAATCATCATTCCGGAAGGAACCATGATGACTGACGAGATGCTGGATAAAGTGGAAGAAAGCCAGGTTTATAAAGAATACGGACTTTATCAGCTGAAAATCAGAGAATTAAGCGGGAAAGTACTGCGTATCGTCTTTACTTCCGGAATTCCTGAAACCCTCCGCACCATTACCAAAGAAGATATCTTTGCTTCTTTTGGTTATTTGTTGAATGTAATGGACGGACATGGTGAAAAAGATGATATCGACCATCTGGGCAACCGTCGTGTCCGCTGCGTAGGCGAACTTCTGCAGAACCAGTTCCGTATCGGCCTGGCCCGGATGGAACGTGTGGTAAAAGAACGCATGACCATCCAGGATGTGGATGTTGTCACTCCGCAGGCGCTGATCAATATCCGTCCGGTGGTGGCGGCGATTAAGGAATTCTTTGGCAGCAGCCAGCTGTCCCAGTTCATGGATCAGAACAATCCGCTGGCAGAGCTGACGCATAAACGCCGTCTCTCTGCATTGGGACCCGGCGGCCTGTCCCGTGAACGGGCCGGTTATGAAGTCCGTGACGTACATAACTCCCACTACGGACGTATGTGCCCCATTGAGACGCCGGAAGGTCCTAACATCGGTCTGATCGGTTCTCTTTCTACCTTTGCGGTTATTAACCAGTTTGGTTTTATTGAAACACCGTACCGCAAAGTGGATAAGGCGCATAAACGCGTTACCAATGAAATTGAATATCTGACCGCTGACGAGGAAGATAAATATATCGTTGCACAGGCCAACGAACCGTTAGATGACGAAGGTTATTTCCTGGGCGAACGTGTTACGGCCCGCCGTAAGAACGACGTACTGAGCATCCCTCCGGAACGGGCGGATTATATGGACGTATCGCCGAAGCAGGTTGTATCTATCGCAACGGCCCTGATTCCGTTCCTGGAGCACGACGACGCCAACCGTGCGCTCATGGGCGCCAACATGCAGCGTCAGGCGGTACCTCTGCTGGCTCCGCAGGCTCCGGTTGTCGGTACCGGTATGGAATATAAAGTGGCGACTGACTCCGGCAACTGTATCCTGGCAAAACATGCCGGCGAAGTCATCCGGGTAACCGGCGACGAAATCCAGGTTCGCACGGAGAACGGCGATATTGATCATTATGAAGTGCTGAAGTTCAAACGCTCCAACCAGAGTACCTGTGTAAATCAGAAACCGATTGTTTTCAAAGGCGATCATGTAAAGGCCAACCAGGTGCTGGCGGACGGTCCTGCTACTGACAAGGGCGAACTGGCATTGGGCCATAACGTTATCGTAGCCTATATGCCCTGGGAAGGGTATAACTACGAAGACGCGATCCTGCTTTCCGAAGACCTGGTACGGGACGATACCTATACATCAATTCATATTGAAGAATATAACTGTGATTCCCGCGACACCAAGCTGGGACCGGAACAAATCACCCGGGACATCCCCAACGTTTCGGAAGCGGCGCGCAAAGACCTGGATGAGCGCGGTATCATCCGGATCGGTGCGGAAGTACGCCCCGGTGATATCCTTGTAGGAAAAGTTACACCGAAGGGTGAAACCGAGCTGTCTGCGGAAGAACGTCTTGTACGTGCCGTATTTAATGAAAAGGCCCGTGAGGAACGGGACAGTTCGCTGCGCGTGCCCCACGGTGAAACCGGTATTATCGTCAGTGTCAAAGTGTTTACCCGTGAAAACGGTGACGAGCTGCCTCCGGGAGTTAATGAGCAGGTCCGCATCCATATTGCGCAGAAGCGCAAGATCCGTGCCGGCGATAAGATGTCCGGCCGTCACGGCAACAAGGGTGTCGTATCCCGCATTCTACCCAGGGAAGACATGCCGTTCCTGCCCAGTGGCGAACCGGTCCAGATCGTTCTGAACCCCTTAGGCGTTCCTTCCCGTATGAATATCGGCCAGATCCTGGAGACTCATTTGGGTTGGGCTGCGCTGGCGTTAGGCATGAAAATCCAGCGGGATGAAGACGGCATTGGGGAGCAGTTGGAAAAAACCGGCTACGACCGTGCCGCGTATGGCATGCCGAAACTGACAGATATCGGATATGCCGGCAATGAAAAACTGAGTGCGGTTAAGATGGCGGTTCCTGTATTCGACAGCGCGAATGAAGAAGATCTGCAGAACATGGTGAAGTTGTCCGGTGTAAGTCCTATGGGAAAAACGATCCTGTATGACGGCCGTACCGGCGAACCTTTTGCCAACCCCGTAACCGTGGGCTGCGTTTATATGCTGAAACTGCATCATCTGGTAGACGACAAGATTCATGCCCGTTCTACCGGCCCGTACTCTCTGGTTACCCAGCAGCCGTTGGGCGGCAAGGCCCAGTTCGGCGGACAGCGTTTCGGCGAAATGGAAGTCTGGGCGCTGGAAGCTTATGGCGCGGCGTATACACTGCAGGAAATCCTGACTGTAAAATCTGACGATGTGGTTGGGCGTGTCAAGACTTATGAATCCATCGTCAAAGGGGAAAATATTCCGGAACCCGGTGTTCCCGAATCGTTCAAGGTGCTGGTAAAAGAACTGCAGAGCATCGGACTGGATATCCGTGTGCTGGACGAAGACGGGGAAGATATTTCTCTGCAGGATGAAGAAGAAGAGGCTGTAGAAGTTTCTCCGGAAACCCTGGCTGAACTGCAGGGGGATGCCCCGGTTGTAGTTCCGGACGGTCCAAGAGATTCTGAAGCCTATAATGAAGACGAGCAGTATAATGGTACCGAGCAGGAAGATGACAGCATTGCCGATTTAGGCAATTTAAGCGAAACAACGATGGAAGAACTGTCCAGTTCTGCTGATGAGTTTAATTAAGAAGGGAGCGAGGGGTTCTTGTTAGACGTTAACAATTTTAATTCCATGCGCATTGGGCTGGCTTCTCCGGAACTGATCCGGTCATGGTCGTATGGGGAAGTAAAAAAGCCTGAAACCATTAATTACAGAACACTGAAGCCTGAAACGGACGGATTGTTCTGCGAAAGAATCTTTGGCCCCATCAAAGACTGGGAGTGTCATTGCGGAAAATATAAGCGGATCCGCTACAAAGGGATCGTCTGTGACAAGTGCGGCGTTGAAGTGACCCGTTCCAAGGTTCGCCGCGACAGGATGGGACATATTGAATTGGCGGCGCCGGTATCCCATATCTGGTATTTTAAAGGGATTCCCAGCCGTATGGGCCTGATTTTGGATGTATCTCCCCGCAGTCTGGAACGTGTGCTGTATTTCGTAAACTACATTGTACTGGATCCGGGCGATACGCCGTTACAGAAAAAACAGCTTTTAACGGAAGCAGAATACATGAGCAACCGTGCGAAGTACGGAGATGCATTCCGCGCGGAGATGGGAGCCTCTGCTGTCAAAGAGCTGTTGGAGGAAATTGATGTTCCCGCTTTGGTTGCCGAACTCCGGGAAGAACTGAAAGAGGCGACCGGCCAGAAGAAAGTACGTGTTGTACGCCGTCTGGAAGTTGCGGAAGCATTCGAAAAATCCGGCAATAAGCCGTCCTGGATGATTTTGGATGTGGTTCCTGTCATCCCGCCGGACCTGCGTCCTATGGTACAGCTTGATGGCGGACGTTTTGCCACCAGTGATTTGAATGACCTGTATCGCCGTGTCATTAACCGTAACAACCGGTTGAAGCGGTTGCTGGAATTGCATGCGCCTGACATCATTGTACGTAATGAAAAACGTATGCTGCAGGAAGCTGTAGACGCCCTGATCGATAACGGCCGCCGCGGCCGTCCCATTGTGGGACCCGGCAACCGGCCTCTGAAATCCCTGTCCGATATGCTGAAAGGCAAGCAGGGACGTTTCCGTCAGAACCTGCTGGGTAAACGCGTCGACTATTCCGGCCGTTCTGTAATCGTGGTAGGCCCCGAAATGAAGATGCATCAGTGCGGCCTGCCGAAAGAAATGGCGTTGGAACTTTTCAAACCTTTCGTTATGAAACGGTTGCAGGATAATGATTCTAATCTGAATATCCGTGCGGCAAAACGCATGGTGGAACGGGCAACTCCGGAAGTCTGGGATGTATTGGAAGAGGTTATCAAAGAACATCCGGTGCTCCTGAACCGTGCACCGACGCTGCACCGTCTGGGTATTCAGGCGTTTGAGCCTGTTCTGACCGAAGGTCGTGCCATCACACTGCACCCGCTGGTATGTACGGCTTATAACGCGGACTTTGACGGTGACCAGATGGCAGTTCATTTGCCGCTGTCCGTTGAGGCGCAGGCAGAAGCCCGGCTGATGATGATGTCCGTGAACAATATTCTGGCTCCGAAGGACGGAAAGCCTGTAGCTGTGCCTACGCAGGATATGGTTCTGGGCGCCTATTACATGACGATTGAACGGCCCGGAGCCAAAGGCGAAGGCAACCGTTACAGCAGTTTCCACGAAGCCTTGATGGCTTACTACCATAAATATCTGGATCTGCAGGCAAAGGTCTGGATCCTGATTCCCAACGAAGATATTGTTGATGAGCCGAAAAATGAGGGCATGAGCCTGGTTGAAACGACGATCGGTAACGCGATTTACAATGAAGAACTGCCGAAAGAACTGCGCTTCTTCAGTAAACGCAAAGACGAAGAAACCGGTGAAGAGTTCTGGCATCTGGGTCAGCTGATCACCAAAAAGGAACTGGGCAAACTGGTGGCCAAGGCTCATAAGCTCTATGGGAACCTGGGTACCGCCAACGTACTGGATATCGTAAAGAAAATGGGTTACGACAATGCCTGCAATTCCGGCATTTCCATTGCGGTGTCCGATATCCATGTACCGCAGGGCAAGCAGGAGATTATCCAGAATTCGGAAAAGCAGGTTGACCGGACGGAAGCAATGTACCGCCGCGGCCTGATGACCGATGACGAACGTTATAAGAAAGTTGTAGATATTTGGAATAAAGCGACGGATGATGTGGCGGACCTGTTGAAAGAAGCCAACACGGCGGATAAGTTCAACCCGATTGCCATGATGGCAGATTCCGGCGCCCGCGGCAGTATTGACCAGATCAAACAGCTGGCCGGTATGCGCGGCCTGATGGCGGATCCTTCCGGCCGTATCATTGACCGTCCTGTAAAGTCTAACTTCCGTGAAGGCCTGACCATTTTGGAATACTTTATCTCCAGCCACGGCGCCCGTAAAGGTTTGGCTGATACTGCACTGCGTACGGCGGACTCCGGTTATCTGACCCGTCGTCTGGTCGATGTGGCGCAGGACGTTATCGTACGGGAAGACGACTGCGATATCCATACCTGCAACCTGGTGAAGGAGCGGAATCGTCTGTGTAAGGCAGAGCTGGGCGCCAGCGCGAAGAAGATCCGTGCCAAAGTGCTGGGCCGTATGCTCGCTGCAACCATCATCAATGAAGCGACCGGTGCGCCGATTGCGGAATCCGATACGATTATTACCAACGATGTATATAATCGCCTGATGGATGCGAATGTTACTTCCATCAGTATCTATGCTCCGAATGGCGATGGCAGCGAAGAAGCGCGGGAAGAAGTTGCAATCAACATACCTGAAGATTTTGCAAACAGCAAAATTAAAGAGATGCTGATGCATCACTATGTCAATAAAGAAGTGACCGAAGATATTGTCAACGGCAGCAACGAAGTGCTTGTTGGTGCTGGCGTTACATTAACGGAAGAAGATATTGACCGGATTCTGCAGGATAGAACCGTGAGCGAGATTTCTGTCCGGAACAATGAAATTGACGGAATTGAAATTGAAGCCATCACCGAAAACGGAACGGAAATCGAATCACTGCATGACCGTATCATCGGCCGGACGCTGGCGGAAGATATCAAAGATGCGGAAGGCAATGTGCTGTTCCACATCAATGAATATATTACGGAAGATATGGCAGATCAGATTGCTGTGATGCGCGATAAGGTCAAGATCCGTACGGTACTGACCTGTAAATCCAAATTCGGTGTATGCCGCAAATGCTACGGCCGTAACCTGGCAACAGACCATAATGTTGACGTGGGCGAAGCCGTCGGAACGATTGCCGCGCAGGCTATCGGTGAACCGGGTACCCAGTTGACCATGCGTACCTTCCATACGGGCGGCGTTGCCGGCGCCGAAGATATTACTCAGGGTCTGCCCCGTGTTGAGGAACTGTTTGAAGCCCGCAAACCCAAGCATCCCGGTATTCTGGCAGAAAATGCAGGAACGGTCCACATTGTGGAAGAAGCCGGCCAGAAACAGCGCAAGGTCATCATTACAGGGAGTCCTGAAGATGAAGTGGTGGAGCAGACCTACATCATTCCGTACGGCGCCAAGCTTTCTGTTGAGGAAGGCGATACTGTGGAAATTGGCAGCCGTCTGACAGAAGGTTCACTGAACCCCCACGATATTCTGCGGATTCTGGGACCCCAGGCTACACAGCGGTATATTGTGCAGCAAGTGCTCAGCGTTTATAAATCCCAGGGCGTAGGCATTAACGATAAGCACATCGAAGTTATGGTGCGCCAGATGATGCGCAAGATCCGTATCGATGATGCGGGAGATACTTCCATGCTGCCGGGCGAATATATTGACGTCGGCGAATATAACGAACAGAATGCTGCTGCTGTGGCCGAGGGTAAGGAACCGGCAAAAGGGAAACCCATTTTGCTGGGTATCACCAAAGCTTCTCTGGCTACCGACTCGTTCCTGTCAGCGGCATCCTTCCAGGAAACAACACGCGTGTTGACCGACGCAGCCATTAAGGGCAAGGTTGATCCGCTGCTGGGACTGAAGGAAAACGTTATCATTGGTAAGCTGATTCCGGCCGGTACCGGCATGAGCCGCTATCGCGACATCAAAGTGAAATACCTGAATGATGCCGGCACAGATGAAAACCCGGTGAAATAAGAGAACAGACAGAAATGAAGCAAGAGCGGACAAAGTAAAACTGAATTGCTATACAATAACCATGGCGTGTAAAAGCGTCATGGTTATTTTTTGCTTCAGGCACTTCTGCCATCCTTGATGCAATGTGATCCAATTTAAGCCAGACCAGGCGATTCCTGGAAAATAAGTATAGTGAAGTTGAAGTGCAAACCTTATAATACTGGTTAAAAAACATAAGAATCCCATCTTTAAAAATACTTGTATGAGGCTCCTTTAAGTGGTAAAATTTAAGAAGTAAACTACAAATCTTGGAATTGATAATCATCCTTAATATTATAAAAAAGACAAAGTGTTAATAATCCGCAAGCCTGACCTTGCGGCGCTTTGTCCTGCAGAACTAAGATACATTTGAGGTGTGTCGGTATGGATAAAAACGCAGTTATTTCTTTTTCCGTGTTTTTACTGCTTTGCAGTACAAGTCTGGACTCCTTTGCGGCGGTCAAGACGGATCGCCAGAATACAAATATGCAGATGATGCCGAGGGAAGTTTATACGGCTATGCAAAGGCTTGCAGATGAGGGAATTGTGAGATTGCCGGCCGGTTGCCGCAATGTGCGGGATGCAAATTTCGACAGACATGAAATGGCGCTTCTGACGTTACAGGCCATGAAACGGATCAGGATGGATGAAAACGGGCTGGTAGACGGCAATCGCAATTACAGGCTGCCGGGATACAGAGAAACTCTTGTATTAAAGGAGAACTTTAACAAGGAACTGAAAGATATGGGGATGGGGCAGGAGTATCTGATGAACGATATTTCTGCTTCTTCGGAAGCGAGCGAGCTAAAGCGTAACGAAAACAGGAAATATAAAGTCAGTGCGGAATTACGCTATAATTATGTTAAACATTCCGGAGATAAACGTTGGAACTGGAATGACAGCCGTCTTCGCGCGCGTGTGTTCCTGGAAGCACGCATTAATGACGACTGGCATGCATTCGCTATGCTGGAAGCAAACAAACACTTCTTAAGCCAGCACGGAAAAGACGATTGGCTGGAGGACAAACGGTTCTATGTCCGCGGTACGACCGGGGATACCAATGTAACCGCCGGCTGGTACGGTTATATGATTGGCGAAGGCAATATCTTTGACTCTTCTATCGGTGGCGCTACTGCTAATTTTGGCGGTCCGGTAAATTTCGAGGTGACAGCGGCAAGAACGAAATCTCACAGCAACATGGTGAGTGCCAATGCTACGATGACAGACCGGGCCGCTACGTATGGCGGCGGGCTGCACCACTTTAGCAACGATAACTGGGGTAATGAAAAACGGCTGATCTGGCATGCATTTTATAATTACCGTGTAGCGAAGGATCTGGGTCTGGGCGCTATGTACATCGGTTCTGATCTGGCTGACCGGGATGGGAAAAAGCACGGATTTGTGGGTACGGTTTCTATTGGCAAGGTGGAATCCTGGAAGCCGGGAACCGACCAGTTGGACTTCAAATATTATTATCAGCCCAAAGGAACATATATTGCCCATACTATGTCCGGCCTGGCTGACTATATGGAAGGGTTCCGGGGTCCGGCTGTCATGTATCACCGCACCCTGTTCCCCAATGTAGTGCTGAATATGGAATACTATATTCTTAAGGAATTGACGACCGGTATTAAAGGCCGCACCTGGTGGACAGATGTTACCTGCTATTTCTGATGAACCGGAAATCCTGTTTTTATTGCAAAAGTCTGAAGGATTCCCAGGTAATTAACAGACATGATAAATGCCTGAAATTTTAAAAGAAGAAGAGTGAGACCTATGAAAACGCTGGATGCAATTCAAAACCAAAACAAAAAAATAGCAGTCGTTGGGTTAGGCTATGTGGGTCTTCCCCTGGCGCTGGAATTTGCCAAAAAGGTTCCTACTATCGGGTTTGACATCAACAAAGAAAAACTGGATTTATATCGAAAAGGCATCGATCCTACAAAAGAAGCAGGAGATGAAGCTGTAAAAAATACAACATTGCAGTTTACAGACGACCCGGCAGATTTAAAAGAGGCGGCAATGATTATTGTGGCTGTTCCCACGCCTGTTACCGAAGATAATATGCCGGACTTAAGTCCAGTCACAGGCGCAAGCGAGATAGTCGGAAAGCATATCTGCAAAAACGCCATTGTCTGCTATGAATCAACGGTCTATCCCGGTGTCACGGAAAATATCTGTGCCCCCATTATTGAAAGAGAATCGGGAATGAAATGCGGTCGGGATTTCAAGGTTGCCTATTCTCCGGAACGGATCAACCCGGGTGATAAAGAGCACAGGGTTTTCAATATTCGCAAGATTGTTTCCGGCATGGATGAGGAAACGCTGGAAAATGTAGCGGAAATTTACAGCCTTGTAATTAAAGCCGGAGTGTACAGGGCGGAATCCATTAAAGTGGCAGAAGCCGCCAAGCTGGTGGAAAATGCCCAGCGGGATATTAACATTGCATTTATGAATGAACTGTCCCTGGCTTTCCACCAGATGGATATTGATACCAACCAGGTCATCAACGCCATGAACACCAAATGGAATGCGCTGGGCTTCCGTCCCGGTCTGGTGGGAGGTCACTGCATCGGTGTGGATCCGTATTACTTTTTATATGAGGCGCAACGGGCCGGCTATACATCGGAGATTATCCGGGCGGGACGCCGCATTAATAATGTAATGGCCCGGTATGTGGCCCGTTCTGTAGTGCGTAACATGATCCAGGCAGACCTGAAAGTGAAAAACGCAAGGGTTTACCTGTATGGTATCACGTTTAAGGAAAATTGTCCGGACGTGCGAAACTCCAAAGCGTTGGATGTGTGCAAGAATCTGCTTGGCTATGGCATTGATGTAAAGCTGATAGATCCTTGTGCGGATTTGACGGGGCTGCCGGAACAGTATAAAAAATTAGTGGTTGGCATGGACGAGGTAAAAGATGCCGACGCGTTGGTCTTCGTAGTGGCCCATGACAGGTTCAGGCAGTTTGACGCAGCTTCTCTTGCTTCCAAATTCAAAAAGGAAGTGTCTGTGAAAGTACTGGCGGATGTTAAAAGTATTTTTGACAAGAGAGAATTGCAAAAAGCCGGATTCTTATACTGGAGCTTATAACCATGCATCTGAAAAAACATCTGCTTTTCATTGTTATCATACTATGCGTTCTTGGCGCGATTTACTTTTATGCTCTTTCGGATATGTTTCATCCCAAGCAAATTGCCAGCTATGAAAACTTTACGGAAATGAGCGAAGAGTTTGACGCGTCAAAGGAGATTGCAGCGGCAGAGAAAAAGTACCAATCGGTAAAAGAACCGGCACGCGTTATAAAAGGTTACGAAAAAACAGCTGCTAACGTGATAGCCCTTACTTTTGACGGAATGGACAGCCGCGGCAACATGGACGCAATTCTGAAGATCGTAACTGACAATAAATGGCACGCTACGTTCTTTGTGGAAGGGGTAAACGCGGCGCGGAATGCTACGGTCATCAAGAACCTGCTGGAAGAGGAACAGTTAATCGGCAATTACAGCTTTGTAGGCATCAATAAAGCGGAGCGGCTGGAACCGGAGGTTTTGGTTGAACAATTCTGCCGGACCCAGAAAATTCTGAAACTGCTTACCGGCAGCGAACCAAAGTTGTTCCGGCTATACGATACTAAATATTCAGATCATCTGTTGCGCGCTGCGGCAGCCTGTGGCTTGGAAAAGGCCGTAGAAAGTAATGCTGTGATTTATGTACGCAAACTGGCTGATGAGGGTACAATGGATCAGTTTGTAGCCGGTATTAAACCCGGTATGATCGTTTCCCTGCAGATGAGCCGGCCTGTTCCAATCACATATTCCAAAAAGAAAGGACCGGACAAGCCTGCGATAGATAAAAAGCCTACTATTGTAGATAAAAACACAGTACCCAGTGAAGAAGTCACTACGGTGGAAATTGTGAAGAGACTTTGTGGAAAGCTGAAGAATAAAGGTTTTACGGTTGTTACTGTGAATATGTTAGAAAAGATGGCCGCCGGTCAGGAAGCGGCAGCCAAAGTATCTGACGGTTTGAAGAATGATAAGACGGTGAAATAGCTGATGAGAAGAATTTTGGTGAAACGGATTGCGCTCCTGACTGCGTTATGGACGGCAGGTAATATGGCAGCTACTGCTGATTTTAATCAGTTTACTTCGGTTGCGAATCTGCCGCAAACGGCTTATGCGGCGGCCATGTCTGAAGAAGAACGGGCTTTGCAACGTGCCGAACAGGACCTGATTGAAGCACAGCACAGGGTAATAGAAGCCCAGCGGGCTTTGCTGGAAAAACAGAAAAGACTGCTTGAAAACCGTGAGGGGGAAAGCACGGTTTCTGCAGCGCGGGCGCGGCGCGAGACTGCTCCGGTGAAACAGCGTAAGGAAAGCTATGAAACGCCGCCGAGCGAAACGCCTGTGATAAGACATGAGGAACCGCAAAGGGTACCGCGCAATGAAACGCCTGCTGATTTTCCTATGCAAAAACAGCAGGAAAGACAGGCGATATCGATTCCCAGGACGCCTGCAGGCAGCAGGACGCCTTCCGATGCCAATGGATACAGGCAAAATGCCAATCAGAACGTTTTGAATAACGACGGCTTTGCCAATGCGGTTTGGCGAGACAACAACGGCGGTGTTGTGGCAAACCAGCAGGCCGGTGAAACAATAAAAGAAAACACAAAAGCATCGGCCCTGCTAAGCGGATGGACTGCTGCCGATCTCGAAACGTTACGAAAACAGAACAATGGCATTCTCGCAGCGGAAGAAAAAATGATCTACACTACGGATTCGTCCGTCATGTTTACGTTTACCGGTATGGCGCGCAAGAAATCTGTGGATTCTGTTCTGAATGCGTTACGACAGGTTAACGGAAAAGGAACCTTTTTTGTTACGGAACGGGAATTGAAACGGAACCAGGATGTGATTAGAGAAATCGTGGCTGCCGGTCAGGAACTTGGCATCTGTATCTATCCGAAACCGGAAGAAGGGTTCGGAGACGTCTGCGCTGATATTTTACGGGTCAAGCAGATTCTGAAAAACCAGTACGGTAAAGACAGTAATCTGGTAAAACAGTTCTCCGGTGCTGTCAGGGATGTGACGAAAGAAGCGGTTTCGGCTCTCGGTTGTCGTCTCATCGGCGCCAATATGAATGCTGTTCAGAGCCGCCATCAGGACTATCAGACTGCGGAACAGATATTGCCTGAGATTATGGGGAAAGCGGTATTCTCATTGGGACGCGGCTGGATTGTCAACATCCGTATGGACTTTTATAAAAAACCGGATCTGGCAGCAGAACTGTTATTATATCTGAAACGCAAGAAAATTGATAATATTGCCTATAACTCCTTTGATGATATGGCTGATGTCAATCCGGTTAATGATTCTGCGTACAGTTTGAAATCGGTGGGCCAGGTGCTGTCAATAAAGGACAAACTGTGGACATATCCGGTTCCGGAGAAAGATTATGTAAAGGGCATCGAGCGTTATCCGCTTCTGCCCCATGACGCTACCCATGAGCAACTGGTCGATGAACTGGGCAAACGTTACTTTGGTGAAGGAACGGTCAATGCCCATGACAGAAGTCTGGGCTTTACAGAAGAAGATTTCACCAAGTTTGATATGACGGGAACTGTTAAGACTGACGACAATGTCATCTTCCTGACTTTTGATGACTGGGGACATGATTCCGCAATCAATCCGCTGTTGTATGTGCTGCGAAAACACAGGGCGCCGGCTACGTTCTTTATTATAACCCACAATGTTACCGACAATCCAAACCTGCTGCGTGCCATAGCGGAAGAAGGGCACGATATTGCCAGTCATACCAATACCCACAAGGCAATGGCTGTAGAAGATGAACACGGAAAGACCAAGCCGACCATGGGGTATGAAGAATATTACAACGACCTGAATACGTCGTATAACAAGCTGGCAAGTATTGTGGGCGATTTGCAGTGGCCTGACGGAAGACCGGTGCTGACCAAGTTTATGCGCCCGCCTACATTGGCAATCAGTGCAATGGGAACCCGCGCTATTCTGGAGAACGGTTTCGAGTACATCATTAACGGCAGTACCAGTACTGCCGACTATGGGGCTTCCAGTTTGGAACAGGAAATCAAGGTCATCCGGGACGGACTGTATTATCGCGACAAACTGCGGAAAGGCGCTATCTTTGTCATGCACATGACATCTGCCGCAAAATTTACAGCGACTGCGCTGGATGTCATCTTAACAGCCAATGAGAAAAAAGCCGATAATGATCCTACCAAGTTTAAGGTCGGTTTGTTGTCTGATTATCTGGATTACGGATATTCTCAGGGCAAAACGAAGAAACAGATAAATCAGGAAAAACGAAGATTTAAGTGGTGGTAAATTGATGTTTGATTTCTTGTCTGGCAAGAAAACAAAAAATGAATATGAAAAAGAAGAACCTGTACATGATATCCTGATGCACCAGTCGCCGGACCGGCGCCTGCTGCCTCACATGCCCGGCAAGCACCGGAGCGGTAAAAGCCGCCGTGCTATCAGCGATGAAGAGGTTAAGAAGTATCCTTACCTGAAATTCTTTAACGGGGAAGATGCCAACGTCCGTTACGATGTGCGCTATCCTGTAAAAATTTCTGTATCCAACAAAGCCGGTTCTTATTCCGGATATGCGTCGGATATTTCCATTACCGGTATGAAGCTGCATGTTTCTAAAGACGCGGCGGAAGCGATTGCGCAGAAAAAAGTAGTGACGCTGTCATTTGAAATTGAGCCCGGAACAGTGCCGGAAGGTCTTGAAATGAAAGTAAAGACTGCGGCCCATGCGGTGTGGCCTAATGAGGAGGTCGTGCAACAGAAACTGGCTGATGTCAGGAGCGGGAAACTTTCTTCGGATACGGAGTTCATTTTTGGTATGCAGTTTGAGCATAACCTGCTGGAGTATTCCAACCGCCACCATGCCCGTTCTGAACTGATGATGGCCAGCTTCCTGCTGTTCGCCATCTGTCTCGGCGTGGTACTGATGCGTACCGAAAGCGTCATTTATTTTAAGTTTAATAAATACCTTTATCTGTACAGTATTATTGCCAGCACTTTTTTGCTGACCAAGTATGCCTTCGGCTTTTTCTATAAGCCTGTACCTGCAGACGAGAGTTATACGCCCGGCGTTACCATCATTGTACCATGTTTTAATGAAGAAACGTGGATACGGCAGACGATTCTGAACGCTATGGATCAGTATTATCCTCAGGATAAGCTGGAAGTCATTGTAGTGGACGACTGCTCCACTGACAATTCGGCAAAGGTCATCCGGGAAACCATTCAGGATATTATTGACCAGGAAGGTTCGGAAGTGGCGTCCCGTATCAGCTATATTTTGCAGCCGGTCAATAAGGGAAAGCGCGAAGCCCTGGCTTTGGGAGCTAAACATGCGCAGCATGAACTTCTGGTCTTTGTGGATTCAGACAGTTTCCTGAATCCCTATGCTATTATCAACCTTGTGCAGCCCTTTAAAGATGAACAGGTGGGCGGTGTTTCCGGTCGTACGGATGTGGCCAATACCTATACCAATTCCCTCACCAAGATGCAGTCTGTCCGTTATTACATTGCCTTTCGTGTCATGAAAGCGGCGGAAGGCCTGTTTGACGCGGTGAGCTGCCTTTCCGGGCCATTGTCCTGCTATCGAAAAGATCTTGTCCTTAAATATTCGGACGATTGGCTGAATCAGAAGTTCTTGGGACAGCGGGCCACTTTTGGGGATGACCGGGCCATGACCAACATGATTCTGCGGCACAACCGTACGGATTATCAGGATACGGCTATTTGTTACACCATAGTTCCCAATGATTATGATGTGTTCCTCAAGCAGCAGATGCGGTGGAAGCGTAGCTGGCTGCGGGAATCGCTGATCGCTGGCAGCTTTATGTGGAAAAAGGAGCCTTTTGCGGCGATCAGCTTTTACATGGGGCTGCTGGTTCCTATCATTGCTCCTGTCATTGTCTGCTATAATTTACTCTATATTCCCATCACCCATCGCGTATTCCCCACAGCGTTTATAATAGGTATGCTCCTGATGGCCTTGCTGATGAGCGCCTGCCAGGCCTTGCTGCGGCGCAGTACGACGTGGCTGTATGGTATCTGGTTCTGTCTCTACTATGAAATGGTCCTGCTTTGGCAGATGCCTATCGCCTGGTTTACATTCTGGAAATCTACCTGGGGCACACGTATGACTCCGGCCGATTTGGAAGAGCAGGAACGCAAACAGAAAGCCAAGCTTTCAGACGAACCCAAAGTGGCCGGTCCGGCGGAGCAGGTTGCGCTGAATGAGGTTGTACAGGAAACTGCCGAAAAACCGGCAGTAACGGTCAAGCCTGAAGAGGCGGTGACGGCTATGGCGGCGACAGCTGTCGTAACCGCAGGAGGAGCGGGTATCAATACAACCGCAAAAGCAGAATCTGCATCCGTTATTACTGGTAAGTCAGATTATTCCGCTGCCTCGAAAGCAGAATTATCTGCGAAACAGGAAGTTAAAGAAAGAGCAGTTTCTGAGATTAAGCCCGTTGCCGAAGAAGAGGTCATTTCCAGAATTGAACCTGTTTCGGAAGAAGAGACCGTTTCTGATGTTAAACTTGTTGCGGATAAGGCTGCTGCAGAAGAAACAGCAGTAACAGAAGTTGCTGAAAAGAAACCTGCTGCAGATGAGACCATCAGACAAACAGCAAATGCAGCAAAACATGTCAGGGAAATCTTTAATCCGGATGCGGCTCCGTATCTTGATACCCAACATTTATCACAGACGTTGGGCGAAGTGCATAGGATGCCGCTCTCTATAGAAATCAGGCGTGAGCAGGATGCGCTGATTGAACTGATTCGCGAAAATCAGAGACAGGTGGCGGAACTGCACAGGCTCATGGAACAGCGGATTGAACTGGAAAAGATGCGTATTTCGGCTTATGAGAGCACCCTGGCGGCAGAACGGAAAAATCATAACGCGGCAGAACAAAGAAATGCATTACATGACCAAAGAGAGAAATCTTCTCAAAGTATTGCTCCCGGGCAGGAGGTGGATGAGCCATGACTCTGGCAGATAAGGAATTCACTTCCAAACGTAACCGTGTGAAACGGATTCGCTCTGTTATTGAAGTTATTGTCATTATTGTATTGCTGTATATTGTAATCAACGCCCTGTTCGTGTTTTCCAAATATAAACCGTTTTCTCTGAATGATACGGAGTTTGGCACTGATGAAGGCTTTGTAGCTATTTCCTATTTTGGCGTGGACCGAACCGGGACGAACGTCCTGATCGGTAAGGAGCAACTGGAACATCATCTGGAAGTGTTAAAAAAGAACGGCTTTGTTACGATTACCGGTAAGGATGTGCAGGATTATTATACAAAAGGCAAAGCATTGCCTAAACATTCCCTCTACCTTAACTTTGAAGACGGGCGCAGGGATACCGCAGTGTTTGCGGAGAAAATTCTGGAAAAATTCAATTACCATGCTACAATTTCCACCTATGCGGAAAATCTGCACAATAACGATAACAAATTCTTAAAAGCTCAGGAACTGAACGCGTTTTTGGAAAACGGGTTTTGGGAACTGGGGACCAATGGGTACCGGCTTTACTATATTAACGTATTTGACAGATGGAAGAATTATCTTGGCAATATGAATCCCCTGGTTTATTCCCATCTGACCGGGGTAATCGGCCGCAACTACAACCATTATCTGATGGATTATATCCGGGACGACAAGGACTTTCCCGTAGAAAGTTACCAGGCGATGAAGGACCGTATCACGGATGACTATACCATGCTTCGCGACATTTACACCAAAGATATTGGATTTGTGCCGGAAGCGTACACGCTCATGCATGCCAATACAAATCGTTACGGCAATAATGAAGACGTAAGCCAGGTTAATGAGCAGTGGCTTCGAAAACTGTTTAAGTTCACCTTTAACCGGGAAGGGTACTGCCATAACCTGCGAAACAGCAGTATTCATGACCTTACCCGCATGGAACCGCGTTCTTACTGGTCGGCAAATCATCTCCTGATGCGTATCAAATACGATGACGTGCCCGATATCAAGTTTGAGCCGGGAGATGAGAATCAGTATAAGGAATGGGATATTGTTAAAGGCGCAGCTGAGTTCCGGGATGAAACGATTATTTTGACTACCATACCCAAAGAACATGCGCTGATGCGATTGAAGGACAGTTCCGGCTTTAATAACGTGCGTCTGACCTGTGATGTAAAAGGCAATAAATATGGAACACAGAAGATTTACCTGCGCTCGGACGAAAATGCTGCAAACTACATCGCGGTTGCGTTTAAGAACAACCATTTAATAATAGAAGAAAAAGCAGGCGGCGCGTCTAAGAAGCTTAAAGATATAGACTTGTTTGTATTTGACGGCGGGAAATACCTCTCCATTGATGAAGACAAGCGGGAAGTCGCAATCAAAGAGAGGGAAATTTTTGGCCGCTACGCGCCCAACACGGCTACTGGCAGAAGGCAGCTGGAAAAACTGAAAGCCGAGAGAGAACGAAAAGCGTTTTCCGTAGAAGAAGGCGGAGCGCCATATATTCCCACTATGAGCTATCATGCCCGTATGGATCGTAAACTGGAAATTCGTCTGCAGGGTAATATGATAACAGTATTGCTGGATGGCAAACCGGCGGCTGAAAATCTGAAAATTGAACGTAACCAGCCGGGGTTCCTGTGTCTGGGAGCCGTTTGGCCGGATTATGGTTACAGTCAGACAAACCTGGCGGACGATGTGTATGACGGAGTGTTTTCCGGACTGAAAGTGGAAGAACTGACTGCCGATAATAATAATCTGCCGGTTTTATATGATGTGCACTATACAGGCTTTGAAGGATTTAAGCGCTCTGTAAAACACAAATGGGAAGCTGTTTTGGACTGGCTGCTGGCGACGTCCTGACAGGAGATTGCAGCCTGTTCTCCCAAAACTTCGTACGATGTGCGGTAGATTTGATATGTATTTTCCTTTTAGTTTACATAAGTAAGCGAGGTATCTGTATGCGAAACTATATAAAGGCTGGCATGTGTTCCAT
The DNA here is from genome assembly GCA_017443005.1 of Acidaminococcaceae bacterium. GTDB lineage: Bacteria > Bacillota > Negativicutes > Acidaminococcales > Acidaminococcaceae > Succiniclasticum. The sequence continues at coordinate 2,867 of JAFSPK010000016.1, read as the reverse complement.
ACTGACCAGTCTGATGCTGTTAGCTGCCGGTTGCCTGCCTGCCGGTCTTTCGGCGGATGCCGCCCGTCGTCCCCAGCCAACCTTTAATGGCAATGCGTGGATAGCATACTGGGATTTTGACAGAGGATTGAAGGAGGCTGTTAAGATTCAGAGCCAGTTAAACTCTGTCAGTTATTTTGCGGCAGCCTTTGACAGAAACAACAAAATTATTCTGGTGGGGCCTGCAGAAAAGTTCACGGCCCAAAAGTTTACCCGTTATAAGGCAGAAATTAAAAAATATCTGACTGTGGTTAACGATGTGTACAAAGATATCAATAATCCTGCAGGCGAAAGCATCGAAAAAGATACACAGGTTTTGTTCCGCCTGTTTGAAACAGAGGAAACCATGCGCGGTCATTCCCAGGATCTTTTAGCACGAGTTAAAAAGCATCAGTTTGACGGTTTGGAAATCGACTATGAAAATATCTGGAAGAATCCCCAACTGGCGAAGAAGTTTGTACGTTTTTTAGAAGTGCTTGTTCCGGCGGCAGAAGAAGCGAAGATCCCACTGCGGGTTATATTGGAACCGGGTATTCCTGTTACCGCGTATAAACTGCCGGAAGGACCGGAGTATGTGCTTATGTGTTACAATTTGTTCGGTGTTCACAGTGTTGCCGCCGGGCCGAAAGCGGATGACCGTTTCCTGGATAAAATGCTGGGAAAAGTGAAGCAGCTTCCAAGGCCTCACAGTATTGCCCTGGCTACAGGCGGCTGCGTATGGCAGGAAGGGAAAAGACCCTGCTTTATAACAGAGCAGGAAGCCCTTGCATTGCAAAAAGAGTTGAAAGTTGCCCTACACAGAGATTCCCTTAGCGCTGCGCAGTACTTTAATGGAAAAGACAATGCAGGTAAATCTGTGGAATGCTGGTTCGCCGATGCAAAGACTATCATTGCGTGGAAACGACAGGCGCTGGACTACGGCGTAGATGGAATATCCCTTTGGCGGTTGGGCGGTAATCATAAGATACAGGAATACTATCCGGGTATTATGAATAAAAAATAACATTGAATAATTAAATTGACAGCCCCGGTATTTTTGTTACGGCAAAGATGCCGGGGATTTATATTTATATATAGAAGAAATCATGGGAAATGTTGATTTCGGGATGGATTTTTATCTTCTTTTGTTATCATTTTTGAAACACTCGGGTACGTGTAAAAAGAGAAGCGCATAAAAACACTGCTTAGCGTAATAAAAAATATTAAAAAAGTGTTGACACGTTTTGTAAAAGATGTTACAATACACAAGTCTCACGGGATAAGTGCGCTCATTTTGAAGGAGTAAATGCAATGAGTCTGGACGACTTGAAGACAGCCGGAGCCAAGGTTGTAGGGGTGAAGCAAACGGCGAAAGCCCTTCAGAAAAAGACGGCTTCGGGCGTGTATATCGCGGCAGATGCGGAGGAACGCATCACGGCTCCCATCAAGGCAGAATGTGAAAAACAAAATGTTGACTGCCTGATTGTGGAAAGCATGCAGGTGTTGGGTAAAGCCTGCGGCATCCATGCGGGTGCTTCTGCGGCGGCGATACTGAAAAACTGATAGGGATCCCGGCAACGGGGTTTTTATAAATACTAAATCTAATTGACAGAAAGGAGGTGCCGATATGCCAACAATTAATCAGCTGATCCGTAAAGGCAGAGAGGTGCTGAAGACCAAATCCACTGCGCCGGCATTAAAAGAATGTCCGCAGAAACGTGGTGTGTGCACCCGTGTATACACCACCACACCGAAGAAACCTAACTCTGCATTGCGTAAAGTTGCTCGTGTACGTTTAACCAACGGCATTGAAGTTACAGCTTATATTCCGGGTATCGGTCACAATCTGCAGGAACATTCCGTTGTTCTGATCAGGGGCGGCCGTGTAAAGGACCTGCCTGGCGTGCGTTACCATATCATTCGTGGTTCTCTGGATACTGCCGGCGTTGCAAACCGCAACCAGGGCCGTTCCAAGTACGGTGCAAAACGCGCTAAAGCTAAGAAATAATTGATGCGCAAAAACCAAAACTTTTGAGAAATTACGAATTGATATAAAAGGAGTGAAAAAGCATGCCGAGAAAAGGCGCAGTTCCAAAAAGAGACGTACTGCCGGATCCGGTGTACGGTTCTAAATTATTAACCAGATTTATTAATAAAGTAATGCTGGACGGTAAGAAAGGCGTTGCTGAACGCATCGTATATGATGCATTTGACGTAATCCGTTCCAAAACGGGTAAGGATCCGCTGGAAGTTTTTGATACCGCTATGAAGAACGTAATGCCCCTGCTGGAAGTACGGGCGCGGCGCGTGGGCGGTGCGAACTACCAGGTTCCTGTAGAAGTTCGCGCAGACCGCAAAACCACCCTGGGTATCCGCTGGCTGGTAAATTATGCACGCCTCCGTGGTGAAAGAACCATGTGCGAACGCGTAGCCGGCGAAATCATGGATGCTGCCAATGGTACCGGCGCTGCCGTTAAGAAGCGTGAAGATACCCACAAGATGGCCGAAGCAAACAAAGCGTTTGCACATTACCGCTGGTAACGGCCTGTCCTGTTGAACGAGTGAGGAGGATAAAAGAGTGGGCAGACTAATTCCGCTTGAAAGAACAAGAAATATCGGCATCATGGCTCACATCGACGCCGGTAAGACGACCACCACGGAACGCATCCTGTTCTACACCGGTAAGACACATAAGATCGGTGAAGTTCATGACGGCGCAGCCACCATGGACTGGATGGTACAGGAACAGGAACGTGGCATCACGATTACCTCCGCTGCAACCACCTGCATGTGGGAGGGCTCCGAAAAACAGTACGATACGCACCGTATCAACATTATTGATACCCCGG
>JAFSPK010000086.1:0-6357 GCA_017443005.1 Acidaminococcaceae bacterium | reverse complement strand
TGGATATCGATGGTAATGAACTTCTGGACTTTACTCGAAGTGATTTGATTTATCAATTTCTTGTAGGAGAGTATGGGTGGAATGAAGTTCAACAGTCCTTATTTCAAGCTCTTATAGATGAAAAACCAAAGAAAGATTATGTCTCGATAGCGCAAGTATTCTGGTTTGCGATTTTGGATAAATTAGATATTGATCGAGATATGGCTGTTGCATTAATAAACTACAGATGTAATCCATATGATTCCCCTTATGAAGACAATCTCGCATGGTCAATAACTTCAAGCCTGTACAATCTTGATTATGCTAACTCAGAATACAATGCGTTTCGTGACGAGAAAATTATCAACATATTAAATGAATGTTTTAATGGTCAAATAAGTGGTGTGATTACCGGAGAACATATTGAAAACTGAGGGTAATAAAGGACGCATACTCAGAAGATTATGTATGTGAAATGTCGATTCCTGTAAGTGCTGATTGATTATACAAATTCGTGTTTACCAAATTTAACATACCATACATTAACCGCTTTTGTTTTCCAAGTATTGGGGAATATGCGCCCCTTGTGGAGCAGGCGGGCCTGCGGGTAAAGACAGCGTTGCTCTTTGACCGTCTCACGGAACTAAAAGGGCCGGAGGGAATGCGCGACTGGATTGATATGTTCATGAAGGTTCCTTTTCTGCGCCCGCAACTGTTTATTGATGGAAAATGGCATGCGGATTACGTGCGCCTTCGAATGAAAGCGATTAAGGAGGAGACATGAATAGTATGAAGATGCCTTCGGGTGGCATTTGCATTTTGTATCCGATGGCAGAGTGCATGGCGGGCATGTGTTTGACATTATCATGAAATCCGGAAAAGGACAGATTTCAAAAATCAATTTGATCGAAATTAAACTCCCGGAAGGGCCGATGTTTGACACTTACACCTTAAAAGAGGCGTCAGAAGAGGCAATAAAGGCTGTTGAGCAGGGGCACGGAACCGAATGATTGAGTATTGCTTATTTGCAAAACAATTTTAAGATAAGTGTGTTGTTGTTTCGTAAAATTCATGTTTATCGGAGAAGGAAGCTGAAAAAAACATGCCGACACTGGAATGGATTGGAAAAGAAAAGGTCATAAACCACGATAAAGAAGTTCCTTTTAAACTGTTGGACGCGCAGTATACGTTTGATGAAAAGGGAAAGCGCGAGGGCGAGGCGGACAGCGGCAACATGATTATCCACGGGGATAACCTGCTGGCGTTGAAGGCGCTGTTGCCAAAGTATCAGGGAAAAGTAAAATGCATTTACATTGATCCTCCCTACAACACGGGCAACGAAGGCTGGGTGTACAACGACAAGGTCAGCGATCCCCAGATTAAAAAGTGGCTGGGGGAAGTGGTAGGCAAAGAGGGCGAGGATTTAAGCCGCCACGATAAATGGCTCTGCATGATGTACCCGCGGCTGAAATTATTGCAGCAGTTGCTGGCAGAGGACGGCGCGATTTTTATCAGCATTGGGGACGACGAATTCGCGTCGTTAAAGCTCATATGCGATGAAATATTTGGCAGCTATAATTTTATAGCTACATTTGTTTGGAAAAGTAGAGCGAAGCCTTCTAATACAGGTGATGCAAAAGTTAAACCTCAGAATGATGCAGAATATATTGTATGTTATGGAAAAAGTGAGAAACCTTTCTTTCGGTTGGTTGCTTCTGGGAATAGTCGTAATTATCCCCATCATGATGAAGATGGAAATTACCGCCTTCAAACGATATTGAAATCAAACCGTGGAGAAAGCAAACGGGAAACTATGACCTTTGAACTAAATGGTTACAAACCTCCTCTGACAAAACGATGGCAAGCTGGGGAAGAAACAATCAAAGAATTATTTGCACGTAATAGAATAACGTTCCAGACCGGTGAACCAATGCTAAAATACTATGAGCATGAAGAAAATGCTGAAACGGCTCCGTTTTATTGTTATGTAAGTCGCGAAGACAGTAGTACTGCAGAAAATGGGAAAAAGCTTTTAAATAATATTCTTGGAAATCAGCATGGTTTTGATACTGTTAAACCAATAGAAATAGTTACATATTTATTGAAGCACATGACTGATTCCGATTCCATCGTCCTCGACTCTTTCGCCGGTTCCGGGACAACGGCTCATGCGGTTCTTTCATTAAATAAAAAGGACGGCGGCAACCGTAAGTTCATCCTGGTGGAGATGATGGATTACGCCGATTCCATTACAGCGGAAAGAGTAAAACGTGTCATCAACGGGTACGGCGAAGGGGAAAAAACGGTGGAAGGCACAGGCGGCTCTTTCACATATTACGAACTGGGCGAGTCCTTATTCGATGAAGACGGCAACCTGAACGCCAACGTCCCGGCAGAAAAAATCCGTGAATATGTGTGGTACATGGAGACAAAACTGCCGCTGCCGCATGAAATGGAAACCGCAAACGACAACGCGGCGTTTTTGGGCGTATGCAATCATACTGCTTACTATTTTCATTATGATGCGAACTGCGGGACGACGCTTGACCACGAATTCCTTTCTTCTGTAAGGACAGAAGAGGAAAGCTACGTGATCTATGCGGACGCGTGTGCGCTGAGCGACGCATTCTTAACTAAAAATCACATTATCTTCAAAAAGATTCCACGGGACATCGAACGGTTATAAGGAGCGCAGTCATGGAACTTAAACAGTATCAGTCGCAGGCGCTGCAGGATCTGAAAACGTATCTGGGTTACCTGAACCAATATCACAATAATGCAAAAGCCTATACGTTGCTTTGGGAAAACAAAGGCGTGAAGGTGGGCAGTAAGGAAAAGATGAAACCTTATAAAAACGTGTTGCCCAGAGTGCCTCACGTGTGTTTCAAGGTTCCTACCGGCGGCGGCAAGACGTTTCTGGCCTGCGCCAGTGTAAAACCAATCTTTGATGCTCTTACCATGAGCAATGTAAAAGCGGTTGTGTGGCTGGTGCCCAGCGACGCTATCCTGTCCCAGACTATCCGCAACCTGAAAAATACGGATCATCCGTATCGCCAGCGCCTGGACCGGGATTTTGGCGGTAAGGTGACGGTTTATACCAAAGAAGAAGCGCTGAATGGGCAGGGCTTTAATCCGTCTGCCGTGCGGGACCAGCTCAGCGTGTTCGTGTTCAGTTACGATTCCTTCCGCACAGGGAAGAAAGAAGGACGGAAGGCTTATCAGCAGAACGGCCAGTTAAGCAGCTTTAAAAATGATACGGTGTATCCGGGATACCGGATTGAGTACGCGCCCAATGAAGAATGGCCGTCTCTGGCCGCAGTGATCCGCTCACTGGAGCCGGTGGTCGTAGTAGACGAAAGCCATCACGCCCAGACGGATTTGAGTATAGATATGCTGCGGGGATTCAATCCTGTGTTTACATTGGACCTGACTGCGACGCCCCGGCCTAACAGCAATATTATCAGCGTGGTGGAAGCGTGGAAACTGAAAGCGGAACACATGGTGAAGCTGCCGGTCATCGTTTCCAACCAGCGGGGGCAGGGGGCGGTGCTGGATGCCGCCATCAAAATGCAGAAGCTGCTGGAAGAGCAGGCTGTAGCAGACGAAAAGGAAACTGGCGTGTATATCCGTCCCATCGTGCTGCTGCAGGCGGAAAGCCGAAATAAGAACGACAGCACCACCTATGAAAAGATTAAACAGAAGCTGGTAGACGGCGGTATTCCGGCAGCGCAGATCGCTATTAAGACCGCGGATGTGAACGAACTGAAAGTAAAAGGACGGGACGTGGATCTGCTGAGCCGCGCCTGCCCGATTCGCTATATTATTACAGTGAACGCCCTGAAAGAAGGGTGGGACTGTCCTTTTGCCTATGTGCTGGCTACCATTGCCAACCGCAGCAGCGTTGTAGATGTGGAGCAGATCGTGGGACGCATTTTGCGCCTGCCCCATGCCCGTGAAGCCAAACGCAAATTCCTGAACATGAGTTATGTGTTCACCAACAGCGGCGATTTCCAGAGCACTCTGGACAAAGTGGTGAAAGGGCTGAACAATGCGGGCTTCAGCAAAAAAGAATATCGCGTGGCAATCGGTGAGGAAGAAGCGGTTACCGATACGGACGCCAGTACGCAGGTGATGGCAAATCTGTTTGGCGTTAGCGCAGGGGAAACCGAAGCGCAGGAAAATTCGGCAGATGGATTGAGCGGTAGAAGCGCAGGCAATGCAGACGGAAATGCTATGCAACCGGGCGGGACATTACCCGGTTCCGGGAACGGAAGCGCCGACACGGAAGCGATTTCGGAATTTATGGACATGGACACGACGGGCCGCCCCTTTGCGCAGGCGTCGCAATCCTATGAGGAAGTGGGAAACAACATCCCGGAGGGTATGAAAGCGTTTTTCGATGCCGCATCGCAACAGCAGAATGAATATGACGAGCAGGCTAAAGCTGCAGCGCAGCAGAACTTTGACGCGCCGACGGAGTATGTGGATGAAAGCGATGTAGTATATGTGCGGGAGGAGTTTCGCGAACAAATCAGGGATACGGTTCGGCTTCCCAAATTTTACTATAAAATACCGGCGTCTTCGCTGTTCAGCAGCGATACAGAGGGTAAAGAGCCTGTGACGAAAGAGTTTTTGTCAAAAGATTTTAAACTGAGCCAGCAGAATACGGAAATTGATTTTGAAAGCATGAACGCGGAAATTTACAGCTTTGATGTGGAGATGGGTGATGAAACGCCGAAACGCTGTAAGATGAGCAAACGGGATGCGGACGCGTTCAAGGCGGCGCTGAAATTAGTTCCGCCAGAGAGCCGGAAGAAGCAGATGAAGGCAAAGTTGGTCGAACAAATCAACGAGAAATACAACACCCTGAGCCAGCAGGAAATCGAAATTTATATTGACCACATCATAGACGGCATGAACGCAGACCGGCTGGCGGATATGGAAGAAAACTTCCTGGCCTACAGTGAAAAGGTTGCCAACAAGATTAAAACATTGCTGGACGGTTGGTATGAAAAGCGCTTTACCGATTTGCTGACTGCCCAGGAGATTTTTGTAGACTTCACCTTCGCGTTTTCTGAAAAAGCCATCGTACCGGGCAATAAGAGCGAATGGAAGAAGATGCTGTACACCGGGGAAGGGAAGATGAATCCGTTTGAGCAGAGCCTGATTGAAGAAATCTGCGGTATGGATAACATCCTGTGGTGGCACCGTAACGGCGAGAAGCCTTACGATAAAAACGCCTGGTGCATCAATGGCGGCTTCCTGAACCATTATCCTGACTTTATCATAATGACGAAAAAGGGACATCTCGTGGCGGTGGAAACCAAGGGAGAGCAGCTGGGCAATGCGGAAAGCTTTGCGAAAGCGCGCCTGGGCCATTTGCTGGATACCCATGACAATAATGACAAGTTCAGCTACTTCATGGTTTTTGAAAAAGAGAAGCCGGACAGGCCCGGCTGCAAAGGGTGGCAGGAGTTCCTGAATTTACTGGAGAAATGGTGACAGTTGCGAAAAATTATGGATTTAACCATTTCTAATCTGCTTGGTGTGTGACGTTTCACATTTTATAACGGGTAAAGTCGGGTTATAACACCACTCTGTGGAACGGGCAAGAATTGTTGCTATCATTTATTATAGAATTGTGGACGGGCCCTTATTAAATAAGCGCCTTGTTGTCAAGAACTGCAAAGATGTTTTTAATTAACCATATAAAGTCTGATTTACTTCAACAGCTGTAGATTTTTCTGCGGCAGCTATGTTATAATTAATAAAAGTGTTTACCCGTTTGCAATGATAGTTTCTCTATTTTTTTGAGGGAGGTGCGGAAATGCCGATTAATGTAAATGAACTGACGAAAGAACAGATTCAAAAGGCTATGGCCTGCGAGACCGCCGAGGAGCTTATGGCGCTGGCGAAAGCGGAAGGTATTGAACTGACGAAGGAAGAAGCTGAATCATATTTGGCGGAGCTGGAAGACTTCGAGTTGGACGGTGATATGCTGAAACGGGTAGCGGGTGGTGGCGGCTACGCTGACCTCTGCTGGAGCAACACTAAGCCGATATTAACGCAGTGAATGAATGCAATTCGAGAACGAGCCCCAGCGGCGACCACTGGTAAGAAATTCTTACCTCAAAATTTTTCAGCGCGTCGACGGGGGGCAAACATAGAGCAAAAAAACCTTTTGGAAAACGAATCCTAAACATAAATAGAAATTCACGTTTTTCTCACTAAATAAATAAGGGTCTATAAATAATCCTGTGGTCGACCCTATCCCAAAATTGTGGTCGGCCCTATAACAAAACGGTGGTCGACCTATAAATAATCCTGTGGTTGGGCTATTACAGATTGTGGTTTACGAGCCAGGAAACGAAAGAATCG
>JAFSPK010000085.1:0-17503 GCA_017443005.1 Acidaminococcaceae bacterium | reverse complement strand
CGTTTCCGCCGAACAGCCGTTGAATGCCGCGTAATATTGTAAGCCGTAATCGTCTGTAAGATAACGGAACGGGAACCGATCGCCGAAGAGAACCGTTTTCACCGGCGCCTTCGTTACTGCTTCTTTATATTTTGCGTCCAAAGCCGCCATCTTTTTGCTATAGGCCGTATAATTTGCACGATACGTTTCCGCGTTTTTCGAATCCAGCGCAGCCAGTTCCTCTGCTATAGCTTTGCAGACAATGTCTGCGTTTTTCAAAGACAGCCAGACGTGTTCGTCATATTCCGGCTGCTCATGGTGAACTTTGCCGTCATGTTCATCCTTGTTGTGTTCCTTTTCGTGTTCGTGCTTCTCCTCATGCTTGTCTTTGTCATGATGCTCATGTTTTTCATCCTGTTTGTCCTTCTCCTGACGGGCATGCGCATCCTTATCATGTTCATGATGGTCGTGCTTTTCCATGCCATCCACTTCTTCTTCTACCTTTGCCCGGTCGCCCATCAGTTTCATCAAATTAAGAACTCTTCGTTTCGGATTACCGCCTTCCTTCAGTGCCTTGTCCACCCACTTGTCCGATTCGCCGCCTACATAAAGGAACAAATCGCAATTCGCAATGCGAAGGATATCCTCCGCACTAGGCTGATAGCTGTGCATGTCCACGCCCTTTTTCGCCAATATTGTAAGTTCCACATCTTTTTCATGACTTCCCAGCAGTTCTTTCGTCCAACTGTACTCCGGAAAAATCGTGGCTACGATTTTCAGTTTGGGCTTCGACGTATCCTCCTTTGCGCCTCCGCTTTTGTCAGAACTGCCGCAGCCGCTGAAACCAAGCAAAACGGTTACTAGCAAAATAAAAATGGTAATAGTTCGTTTCATTTTTCATTTCTCCATTTCATTAACAAAAACAATACACACCACATCCGACAATACTTGAATATATCGTCAAACAAAAAAGTGTGCATAAAAACAGAAGAAACCGCCGAATCGCTTCGACGGTTTTTCTACATTCTCATTATAACATTCTTGTCAAGACCCAAAACAGAAAATGGATGATGCAACGGAAGAAACGGTCGTTTTTTTCCCAGATAAGCACTATGTTTAGAACTTTGCCCTTCCTGCATGGGGAATTCCGGTAAACTCTTCGATATCCGTATCTAACGTAATCAAATCAGCGTTTCCCTATATCTCCTTTACCCGGAACGCATTGTCCCCTAACAGGTCCCTCAGTTCATCCTGCAGTGCCATGTCCTGCCCGTTAACATAGTAGCGCGGGTCTAACCGGATACGCCTCCGGGAGCCCATCAGTTTCAGAAAGACCATGGTGCTTCCGTGATGCTTCTGCAAAATTGCAATCAGCGCCCTGGTCACGATTTCTGATTCCCGTTCCGGCGTTATCACCAGTTCGATGATGGCGCTGACAGGAACTTTGATGTGCCCTTGTTCATCCCGGATGTTTGACATGCCATCATTATTCAGGGAATTTGTTTTTTCGGCAATTGCTCCGTTCTGATTAAATGTATTGCCATTATGATTTTCCAAATGAGATTGGCGCCCCTGCAAGACTGCGCCATTTTGATTTTGCAGTTCAGTATCAATCGGCTTCAGTGAAGCAGCGTACGCATCCGGATTTTCATTTACAAATCCGTATATGTTTGCGTCTTCACGGTTACCACTATAATCATTCCCGTAATTAGCTCCACCGCCATATCCGTTTCCGCGCCGCGTATTCCGCGCCTGTGCGGACAGCACCGGCGGTTTGCCTTCCTCCAGCAGCGCCATTCGCGAAGCAATGATCTTACTGCCCCGCTCGTCCACATTGAACCGGCCTTCCACTTCCACCACAGCGTCTTCACGCAGCAACGTATGATATTCGTTGTAGGCCTGGGGGAACACCACCACTTCAATGCGGGAACTGAAGTCCTCCAGCGCCAGCACCGCCATGGAGTCGCCTTTTTTCGTCACTTTGATATCGGTGCTGCTGATGATGCCGCCCACGTTGACAAACTGTCCGTCACGCACCGCCGGCGTGTCGCCCGTCAGCGTATAGAGCGGTGTCAGTTTGTCCAGCGCCTCCCGGTAGCCGTCCAAAGGATGACCTGTCACATAAAAGCCGATGAGTTCCTTTTCGTTTTTTAACCTCACAGAACGGCTCATCTCGTCCATCTTCGGCAACGGCACAGAATTCACTTCCGCAAAATCGTCGCCGCCGAACAGGCCTATCTGCCCGCTGTTGTAATCCCGTTGCTGCTGAATGCCCAAATCCAATGTTTTTTCATACACTGCCAGCAGTTGGGACCGGTAAGCCCCCAGGGAATCCATGGCGCCGCACTTGATCAGGTTTTCCAGAAGGCGCCGGTTCAGCGTCCGGTAATTCACCCGCTTGCAGAAATCCAGAATATCCCGGAAGGGACCGCCTTCCTGCCGGGCCCGTACAATTTCCCGCACTGCGCCCTCGCCCACGCTTTTGATACCCACCAACCCGAAACGGATGGCCCCCTTTTCCACAGAGAAACCTTCCTGGCTGGCGTTCACGTCCGGGGGCAGCATAGGGATGCCCCGATCCTTGCAGACAGTGATATACCAGCTCACTTTATCGGTGTCGCCCATGATGCTGGTAAGCAAGGCCGCAAAATATTCCGCAGGCCAGTGAGCTTTCAGGTACGCCGTCTGGTAAGCCACCATGCCGTAGGCCACCGAATGGGACTTATTAAAACCGTAACCGGCAAATTTCAGCAGAATGTCGAAAATCTCTTCACTTTTTTGCGGAGGAACGCGGTGCAGTTTCTGCGCCCCTTCCACAAACCGGTTCTTCATGGCAATCAGGTCTTTTACCTTTTTCTTGCCCATGGCCCGGCGCAAAATATCGGCTTCGCCCAATGAGAAGCCTGCCAGAATGGAAGCCGTCTGCATGACCTGCTCCTGGTACAGCACAACCCCGTAGGTATCTGCCAGGATTCCGTCCAGCAACGGATGGATACTTTCCACCGCGTGATGACGCTTCCGGCCTTCGATAAACTTGTCCGCCATGCCCGCGTCCAAGGGTCCCGGGCGGTACAGAGCCACTAACGGAACCAAATCCCGCATGGACTTAGGCGCCAGCCGTTCCACCAGCCTGGTCATGCCCGCGCTTTCCAGCTGGAACACGCCCTGGGTGTCCCCGGCGCAGAGCATCTTGCTGACCGCTTCATCTTCCAGGGGGATGTTGTCCAGATCGACAGTTTCCCCGGTACTCTCTTTTATGAAATGCACCGCATCGTCCATGACGGTCAGGGTACGCAGACCCAAGAAGTCCATCTTCAGAAGACCCAGCTCTTCCACCTGGTTCTTATCAAACTGGGTGGTAATCATCCGCTCCTGGCTGATGCCCGCTTCTATGTCTGCGGCTTCGTCCAGCTGCAGAGGCACCAGTTCAATCAGCGGTTTCGGCGCAATCACCACGCCTGCCGCATGGGTGCCGCTGTTACGGGGCAGGCCTTCCACGCTTTTGGCGATGTCGATCATGCGTTTTACTTCCGGGTCGCTGTCGTACATGGCCCGCAGGTCTTTGGTCTGCAGCGCCCTGTCCAGGGTAATCCCCAGTTCCCGGGGCACTGCCTTGGCCACCCGGTCCGTCTTTGGCAGACTGATCCCCAGGGCCCGGCCTACGTCCCGGACCGCCGCACGCGCCTGTAATGTTCCGAACGTGATGATCAGCGACACATGGTCTGCGCCATACTTGCGGATTACATAGTCCAGCACTTCGCCCCGCCTGCGGTAGCAGAAATCCGTATCAATATCGGGCATGCTGACCCGTTCCGGATTCAGAAACCGTTCAAACAGTAAATCAAAATCCAGCGGATCAATGTTGGTAATATGCAGGAGATACGCCACAATAGAACCCGCCGCGCTGCCACGGCCCGGTCCCACCGGAATGGGATCGGGATTTCCCGCCGCGTCTTTGTGACTGCGGCAGTAATGGATAAAGTCCCAAACGATCAGAAAATAGGCCGCATAGCCCATCTGTCTGATCACGCCCAGCTCATACTGCAGCCGGTCCTGAATCTCTTTTTCCTTTTTCTTTCTGTTATCATCCGACAACTTCGTCAGCAACGCGCCGTACCGTTTGGGTATTTCTTCTTCGCAAAGGGCGCGCACATATTCATTCGCGTCGTTATGGTACTCTTGCGGAATGGGAAACTCCGGCAGCAATAACTGGCCAAAGGTTAAATCTACGTTGCAGCGTTCCGCAATGGCATGGGTATTGTGCAACGCCTCCTCATCGTCAGGGAACAGCGCCCGCATTTCCTCATAGCTCTTGCAGTAATACCAGTCGTTATTGAAACGCATCCGGTCCGGGTCGTCCACGTTTTTATTGGTCTGAATGCAGAGCAGCACGTCCTGGGCGGAAGCATCCTCCCGTTCCACGTAATGGATATCGTTGGTAACAACCAGCTTCACGCCGTATTTTTCCGCAAAAATGTGCAGCTGCCGGTTGACGGTCCGTTCTTCTTCCAGATCGTGGTTCTGCATTTCCAGAAAGAAATTGTCTTTGCCGAAAATTTCAATATATTCCCGCAGCGCTCGTTCCGCCCCGTCCAGATTCCGCTGCAGGATCATTTGAGGAACTTCTCCCTGTATGCAGGCAGACAGGCAGATGATGCCCTTGCTGTATTTGCGAAGGATGTCTTTATCAATGCGGGGCTTGCGGTAAAAGCCGTCAATAAAACCGAGAGAAACCAGCTTCACCAGATTGTGATAGCCTTCCTGATTTTCCGCCAGCAGGATCAGGTGATAACGGGGCTGCTTGTCGATGCGGTCAAAGCGGCTCCCCGGGGTAATGTAACATTCACAGCCGAAGATGACCTTTAGGCCGGGCTTTCCCTCTTTTTCCGCTTCCTTATTCAATTTCTGCGCCGTCTGGTAGACGTCCACCGCGCCGTACATATTGCCGTGGTCGGTGATGGCAATGCTGTCCATCCCCAGCTCCATGGCCCGCTGCAGCAGCTCCTTCGGTTTGGAGGCGCCGTCTAACAAACTGTATTGGGTATGCACATGCAAGTGCGTAAAAGGTACACTCATCGTATTTCCTATTCCGCTGTCGCCGGGCGACAGCAAACCTTATCATATGCCTTTAAAGCCTTACATGCGGAATACAAATCCTGCATATTTTAAACGACCTCTTTATTTGCCCGCAGACGGCGTTTGAAACGGCAAGGCATATAAGAATACCAAAAACGGCCTCTCTGCGCCAGAAACGGTTTTCGCAAACCCTTGTGTTTTTTAAAACGATTATTTCGTGTAACAAGTCAACCTTGCTATAATTGTGCGAAAATTTGCGCAGCTCTATTGTGCGCGTTCCACAATATATGGCGCAGAAAGTCGAAACGTTTCAATATGTAGTGGCAGGGCTAATCCACCACACTGCCATCCAGAAACAGGTCGTCCAGTTCCTGCGTCGTCTGTAACTGCATCACCTTTGCCCTGACTGCGCTCTTTGCAAGGTCAAGCCGTTTCATACGTTTCTTGCCTGTTAGGCTGTCATTGCCCTCGCGGATTAACTGCAATCTGCCAATCGGCGCACTCGGCTGTTTTTGCGCGTAACGGGCCAGCGCCTTGGCCTTGGACAGGTTATCTGACAGGTCTGCGCGATGCGGTTCCAGTATGTCAATAACATAGCCAATTCCCGTCACGTTCCTGATAATCAGGAAGTCAGGGTAAAAGCCCTTCACAACCCCGCCTTCCAGCCTTTGCAGGCAAAGCCCCCAGCTCTTGGACGGGTTGCGGATCCAGCACACAAAGTCATCCCGTCTGGCTTCCTCGTCGATCACCGCCTTCTCCCAGGAATCCAACTTAATCTTCGCATAGCCTGTTTCTTCATTTACAAAGAAGTGGGTATAGTATTTCTCGCCGTCTTTGTCTACAAGCGGGCGGATCTGTTCCGGCAGCCGGAAGCTGTGCGCGCTGACCTCATTGCCGTTGGACACGATGGCATCATACTGTTTCCGGTACGTATCGCTCTGCATATGCGCAAATTGCAGCCTGTATGCATCGCTCATTTCGTTGAATTTATCTTTGGCGTAAAGGTGCAGCTTATCTACGGAGTCTTTGTCTGCCGCGAACAGGATGACATGCACCATGTACCCAGACGGGTTGCCCGGATTAAAATGCGCGTCGCCGTATGCCGTGCCGAGGCCAAAACCGCCCAGCATCTTTTCGGCAATCCGGAACTTCCGGTCAATGTCCTCATCCGAGGACGTATAATAGGCGTACTCCCTGTCTTCGTGGACCGCCTTGCCAAAGGCGTCAAAGACCTTCCACGACAGGTTCAGCTTCTTTACTTCAGCGGCAAGCCTGTCATACTCTCCGTTTTCTTTCAGTTTGCCGATGTATTCTTCTATCATCCTGACGCCGTCCAGCTGGACATGGTACAGCGCATAGGGGTCAAGACCTGTGTTCTTGACCAGCGAGGCAAGCTTAACCAGGCTTGGCAGATATTCCGTTGTCTTGAACGGCTTGATTTCATAGGTAATAAGAGCCGCGCCGTTGATGAATGCCGCAACCGCTTCCCTGTCAATGTTGTCGGTAAAAGGCAACTGCATCTGCTCAGGTTCAGGCGTACCGGGAGCGCCTGTAGCAGGAGTCTGGGCATCTTGCCCCATATCCTGCCCCGTGTCCTGTCGCCCGCCCACCGTCCTTACGGAAGGCGTATCAATGTTGGTATCAGGCTTTTCACTCTGGGACGGAGAAGCAGTTTCGCCTTGCGCCGTTCCGCCTGAAACAGCGCCGCCTGTTCCGTTTCCTGTATGCGCAAACAACGGATCGGCCGGAACACCCCCGGCCTGGTCAAAACCTGCCAACGTCATCTGGTTAGGATCCACCTTCGGTTGTCTCTGCCTCGGACGGTAACCCCACGTCTCCCTTGCTTCATTCCCATAGCTTTCGCCTTCCACATCAGCCGGGATATCGCTGCCTTCCTCGTCCTGCAGCGCCTTCATGACCGTCTCAACATTATCTTTATTAAAGTGCGGAAGGAAAAGGCGCACTTCATTCAGCGTTTCGTCCACATCAATATGCCGGTGCAGCGGCGTGCGGATCATGCGCCCCAGCAGCTGGGCGATATAGGTAGCGTCCTGGGCATGACGGAAGGACATCATGGTTTCCGCCCTCGGGCAGTCCCAGCCTGTGGAGAGGTTCTCCTTAAAGAACACAACGCGGATTTTCCTGTTCTCCGCTATATCCGAAGCCTCCACATGGTGTATCTTCAGCCCGTTGGCTTCCATCGTGGCAGTCTGCCCGAAGGTGTGGACCACCTCATATTCCGAAAAACGGGCGCCGGTCCTTGCTTCAATGCGGGAAAGGCATTCCCCGATCTCCGTTGCGGATGCGCTGTCACTGTTACGGTTCTCCACCTGGACCACCAGCACGGGGCGTACCTGCTGCGAATGCTGCGTTTCACAGTAGTAGTTCCAGTGCTCGCACTTGTCTTTCCACTCATCCGCCGCCGCCTGGAGGATGACCATGTCGTCAATGGAATCCTGCTCCGGGTACGTGATGACGATCCTGTCCTTCAGCAGGCCTGACGCCCTGACCTCATCCGGGCGGACGTCCACATCATGGCGGACAGAGGAAATATTGCCCACCAGCCTGCGGAAACGCTCGTCCGTGGCGCTCATGCCAATGACAACAGGCATCGCCTCTAATCCGTCCGCCTCGCTGCCTTTCAGGAACTTCTGCATAATGGTGGTGGCTCTTGCCGCATCCCTGTCGTGCATGCCGCGATGCGCCTCGTCAATGATCGCATACAGGCGGTCGCCTTTTTTTGCTGCGGTATTCTGCAATGTCTGCCAGATAGTGTAGGTACGGCTGTCGCCGCCGCTGACAAGACGGCTTGACCTGCCGAGTTTCTGCGTGTTCAGGAAGTAAATCATGCCGTCATCCAGCATTTCCTGGTCAAAGGAGTCGTCCTCGATGGTAACGCACTGGTTCGGACGGATCTTGTCCGCCTTCTGTATAATCTTTGTCTTTGACTGCTCATTGAGCTGCGGCGAATCGGAAAGCCATACAAAAATCGCATCCGGCTGTTCAACCGTCGTCTCCGTCCCGTTCAGGATATCCTCGATGACCGTCGTCATGACGATAGTCTTGCCGGAGCCTGTGGGAGCGCGGAACGCGATTACCTGCGGACGCCCGTCCACCTTGTGGTAAGCCACGGCGCTGTGCAGTTCGGCCAGCAGTTTGGAAACGGCTGCCTGCTGGAAGGATATCAATTCGTCTCTCATCCCGGTCACCTCGCGCTGTTAATCCGGAAGTTGTCCAGGTAATCCCTGTACAACTGATATGTCTGTTTACCGTCCAGCCCTCTGGCCATGCTGCGGTAGTCGGCATCGGAGTCCGTCACAAGATAGACCGTTGCAATCTCCGGCGCATTCCTTACTTCCTCAGCAAACCTTGCAAAGAGGCTGTTGTCGTTCAAAATGGCCATGCGGTTTTCCGGCAATACCATATACGCCGGAACCTTCTGCCCTTTCAGTTGCGGGCAGGGGCCAAAGCAGCCTGCCTTCATCCACAGGACAGGCAGCATTTCCCTGAACTGCCTGCCGATACGGACGGCCGCCTTGTCAAGGAAGCCAAGCTTGAAGTAAGCCGCGTTTGCCTTGAAACCGTCTGCCATGGGAATATCGCTGCCAAGGTAATTGCCCTTCAGCGGATTCCCCTTCACATCATGCCCTTCAATAGAGCAGACGGTGCGCGGCCAGGTTACGTAACGGGCGATGCCCAGCTTCTCCCATTCCTCATCGCCGGGGCGCCTGCCTTGTTTAGTCAGGGCCTTCGCTTCCGCGTCCGAGACCTCGTTGTTGGTTACCATGATGCAGCGGCGGCGTCCTCCGTCCTCAGCGTTTAGCAGGTTGACGGCGTGAAGCGTTGTGCCAGAACCGGCAAAGAAGTCAACGATGAGGGCGTTGGGCTTGTTGGAAACTACATAACGAAGTGAATCAATTGTCGCATACAGAGACTTTGGAAAAGAAAACCTTCTTTCAAGAAAAATCGCACTAATCAGACTCGAACCATAGATACCCGCATCATGTGACGCTTTCTGCCAAACGGAATCAGGAGCCTTTGTTCTTCCTATTTCATTGTTATGTCTCAGCTTAAGCGCACCGGATTCTTCTCTACCCTCAACAATTATTTCTCCCCTTTTTATTCTCTCTTTTTCAGCATTACGGAGATAATTGATAGTCAACTTATCAGCGTGTTTATTAATTTTTGCTGTTCCCTCATCAAATGCTTTCTGTAATGTTTCTCGTCCCAGTTGCCACGTGTTTTCTCTTCCATCCGGTCTTAATGGCCAAATGCCAATCAGCCCCTCCTGAGGCGGCAAAACGGATTTTACATTACAATTAAAAGGAATGTTTTCACCAACAGAGAATAGATGTCCTTCTGTAGTTACCCATACTGGATAGAACAAATTTGGGCGATCGCTTCGCGCACTATTTGATCCCGTACGCATCAGCGAAAACCAGATTGGATTTTTCTTTGAACTGTCCTCTATTACTCCTGAAACAACTTTTGAGTTTCCTAACTGAATAAAAAACACATACTCTTGAGATCTGGTAAAGGAATTCGGTCTAGCTACTCCCGCACGCGGATTTATTACATCTGTAGCCATAGTAATAGTTGAGTTTGGAAACATCTCTTCCAGCAAGCACCCAAGATGTAGGTATTCTTTCTCATCTATCGTAACAATCAGCACGGAGTCCTTCGGGTTCAGCAGCTTCTTCGCCAGCTTCAGCCGCTTTTCCATAAAGGACAGCCATTTGCTGTGGCGGTAGGCATCGCTGCCGTCCACATAGTCGTTGTTGTATTTCCAGTCCCTGGCTCCCGTGTTATAGGGCGGGTCGATGTATATGCAGTCCACCTTCCCTGCATACAGATACTCCAACAGCTGCAGGGCGTGGTAGTTGTCCGCTTCTATCAGTGTGTGCCACAGGTCGCTGCCCGGCGCGTTGCAGACCGTATCGATTGGCTTCAGGTACGGATAAATCGGCTCGCCGAATTCCGCAACGGCCACAAGGTCATTCAGGGCAAACTCCGCCTTCGCATGATCCGTTTTGTGTTCGCATATTGCTTTGTCGCCGTCAATGGAGCGCACAATGTAAATGTCGGACACCTGCCCGGCTTTCAGCGCCACTTTGGACTCTTTCCTGATTTCCACATCATAAAGCGGCGTGCATTCCGGCAGATGCTCCTCAAAGACCAGGCCGAACTTCTTCTGTTTGGAGAGCTTGGTGACCTCCGCCATGATCCGCTGCCGCAGCGTCTGGTCATCTATCTGCCTGATCAGATCCTGTAGTAATGCCATTAGTATTTACCTCTTTTTTTATGTAATCTGTTTCATCTTGAGGGGTAACTTAGGGGGTATCTTGAGGGGTATCTTGGGTTGCGCCTCCCAAATCCAGCCGGTTAAACGGTATCGTTACCACAATTTCAATCTGTGTTTTCGCTCATTTTAGCCCGCTTTTGCCATTAATATCTTACTTTTACATTTTATCATATTTGGCGTTTGTTTTGAAGCATGATTCCAACGCAACGAAGCTTGAAAACCGCAAAAAACAACGCAGCCTGCTTTTTCATTTTGCAAGCTGCGTGGGCGTGCGTAGGGTTTTGAAGGCAACCTTCCGTTTCCAAGTTCTGAAATGTGGCTGCTGTTTTAAAGCGGATCGTTTTAAAGAGAAAACCGAATAATATTGACAAGCGCACCGGAACTTGTTATTATATTCATAGAAAACAGGTGCTGCCGATGAACGGCTGGCCTGAAAGAACTACTTTAAAGTAGCCGCAATCCTAGCCAAAGGGCGGCTACTTTTTTGCGTTTATCAAGCATATTATTTGTTCTGCTTTTCCGCAGCTTCCTGAATAATTCCCAGCACCCAGCGGGCAGCGTTGTTCAGGTCTTCCAGGGCCAGGCGCTCTTCCGTGGTATGGATCTTGTCCATGCCCGTAGCCAGCAGGACCGTGGGCAGGCCCATGCCGCACAGGAAGTTGGCATCGCTGCAGCCGCCGGTAAAGCCCGTACTGACAGGGAAGCCCAGCTTTTCGGCAGCCATTGCCGCCAGTTTTACCGCCCCATGCTCTGTGTCCAGGTTCACGCCGGGGGCTACGTCTTTTACTTCCACCGTAACGGTTCCGCCTTTGGCCTCTGCTGCGTTACGGAAAATCGCAACGGTTTCGTTTTTCAGCCGTTCCAGCTTCGCTTCATCGGGACAGCGCATGTCAATGACGACCTCACAGGTCTCCGGCACAATGTTGGAAGCCAGGCCGCCGTCAATCATGTCCACGCTTAAGGTTGTCTCTGCGTCGATTCGTCCGTAAGCAGGCAAAGCGTGCAGTGCGTCCGCTGCCAGCATGATGGCGTTGATACCCTTCTCCGGTTCCAGACCGGCGTGGGCGCTTTTGCCTTTCACCGTCAGTTTCAGGTTGACCGCTTTGGGCGACGCGTTAAAGATGGCCCCCGGATGACCGCCGCAGTCCATGCAGTAACCGGCGTCAGCCCGGATCATAGTTTTGTCCATGTAACGCACGCCGTAACTTCCGGTTTCTTCCCCAATCGTGAAGCAGACCTGGATATCCCCGTGAGGCAACTCGTTTTCGATGATGCATTGCATGGCTTCCAGCACGGCAGCCACACCGCTTTTGTCGTCGCCGCCTAACGTGGTCGTACCGTCAGAATACAACACGCCGTCTTTTTCCATGACATGCGTTCCTGTCGTGGGCGCCACGCTGTCCATGTGCGCTTCAAAAAACAGACGCAACGCGCCGGGCACATTTCCTTTTAAAAATCCCCAGACATTTCCCGTAGTGCCGCCGCATGGTTCACCGGCCTGGTCCACCTGCGGTTCCATGCCAAGTTCCTGCAGCTTTTTTACCAAAAGCTCCGCTTCCTGTTTTTCATCACAGCTGGGACAAGGCACACCGACCAACTCAATAAACGTATTCTTCAGACGTTCTTCATTTATAGTAATACTCATATTCATAGCTTGTATCAATCCTTTCTCAGTTCAGTAAAACAAAACATCAGCAATACTATTAAGCCTTTAACTCATCCAGCAAGTCCGGCGTCAGCATTTCTTCAGAATACACCTTCACCCCGTGTTCCATAAGCAACGCTGCCGTAATTCCCTGCCCTACGATTTTGGTTCCGGAAAACGTGCCGTCGTATATGTAAAACCCCGAGCAGGACGGGCTGTTTGCTTTCAAAATAGCGGACTTAATGTGATGCTGTTTCACCAGCTCCAGCACTTTTTCCGCTCCTATCAGGAACTGCTCTGTCACATCCTCACCGGCTTTGTTGACGACACGCCGTTTTTCAGGAACTGCTCCGGAATTTGCTTCCGAAAACTGAATCTCCGCCGGAAGACGCGGTGTCGGCAACCCGCCCATCACCTCCGGGCAAACCAGCAGCACCTGTTCCTTATGACGTTCGATCCATTCACAAAGCCAGGGCACTGCATTATTACTTCCATTATATTTTACATTTCGGCCCGCCAGACAGGCGCTGATCAGAATCATACTCTCCCCTGCTTTCTCCTAAGCGCATTTCACGTCAATACGTTTCCGCTTTTATCTATTTTACCACAAATAGGTAACAGCAACATATTTCCAAAATTAAACGTTGCAAAGAAAAAACACATAAATGTCCTTTTTCTGACACAAACCCATGTTACATTTTAGAAAACCAAAAATGAAAACTAACGCTGATTTAACAATACAAAAAATACTGCTTGCAAGGTTGCATTCTCAGCAGATGTATGCTATCATACATGTGAATTTTAAGAGGAACGGAAGGCACCGCAGGGTTTTACCGTAAATCCTCTGAGAGAATGAATCAACAGAGTCTGATATCGCTTGGATCCGCAAAGACCGGGACGGGACGCAACAGTAACATGTATCGCGCATCCGTTTCCGGGTGGGCGATTTTTAATTATTTGCAAACCCTACGTTACGAAAAGGGAGGTACTTGTCATTATGAAACGCAGTGAACAATTCCGGCAGGCGAACCGGGAAGCCAAGACCACCGTGCTGGCCACGATTGTCGTCATCCTCTTCTGGATTGCGGCAGGTTTCGGTCTGGCTGATTCGGATATCGTCATTTTCGACACTCCCATCTGGGTCATCGGCGGCTGCATCGTGTCCTGGCTCTTTGCCGTTGTCGTAGCCTGGTGGCTGGCGGAATACGTCATCAAGGACGTTGACATGAAAGAAGACGCCACGGTGAAAGGAGGCGGTAAGTAATGGAAAATTTACTGAATCTGGCTCCCGCTCTTTTATTCCTGGCCGCGTTGCTTTACATCAGCTACTGGGTACAGCAGCAGTCCAGCGAAGCCCGTTCTTCCAACTTTGTGAAAGACTACTTCATCGGCGGACGTTCCTTAGGCGGCTTTGTCCTGGCTATGACCACGGTTGCCACCTACTCCAGCGTTTCCACTTTCGTCGGCGGGCCCGGCGTGGCCTGGCAGATCGGTTACGGCTGGCTGTACATGGCCATTGTCCAGATGGTGGTCATCTTCCTTGTCATGGGTGTATTCGGCAAGAAGATATCCCTGATTGCCCGCGAAATTGACGCGGTCACCGTTATTGATATCATCCGCGCCCGGTACAAATCCGACGCGCTGGCCAATATGGCGGCTATCTTCATCGTCGCTTTCTTCTGCGCCACCATGGTCGCCCAGTTCGTAGGCGCGGCCAAACTGTTTGAAGCAGTTACCGGCTATTCCTACATGACCGGCCTCACCATGTTCGGCATCATCGTAGTTATCTACACCACCATCGGCGGGTTCAAAGGCGTGGCCATCACCGACGCCATCTGCGCCATCGCCATGATGATCGGCATGGGCATCCTGTTCTACTGCCTGCTAGACAAAGCCGGCGGTTACAGTGCCATCATGGCCCACTTCCGGGCAAACGACCCGGCCATGCTGGAACCTCTCTCCCGTGGCAAGATGCCGGTTTCCCTGTACATCAGCCAGTGGCTGCTGGTAGGCGTCTGCACCCTGGCGCTCCCCCAGTCTGTAGTCCGCAGCATCAGCTATAAAGACACCAAAGCCCTGCGTAATGCCATCATCATCGGCACCATCGTCATCGGCGTAGTTACCATCATCGCTACCTGGGTCGGCGTACTGTGCAAAGGCGTACTCACCAATCCTGATTTGGCCGCTTACGGAAACAGCGTGGACAACATCATGCCCCGCACCATCATCAGCGTCATGAGCCCCTTCTGGGCCGGCGTTGTCATCATCGGACCTATCGCGGCCACCATTTCCACTGTTTCCTCCCTGCTGCTCACCTCTTCTTCCTCCATCATTAAGGACGTGTATATGCGCCACTTGGAAAAGAGCGGAAAGTTGCTGAGCAACGAGGGTGTCAAACGGTTAAGTATGATCTTCACTATTCTGCTGGGCTTCGGGATTTACCTGATCTCCATCGCACCCCCGTCTGTAATCTGGAAAATCAACATGTTCGCTTTCGGCGGACTGGAAACCGCGTTCTTCTGGGTGATGATCTTCGGCCTGTTCTGGCATAAAGCCAACAGCACCGGCGCCATCTTCGCTATGGCCGGCGGCGTGGCAGCCTACTGCATCACCATGGCCCTGGGCTTCAAAGTAATGTCCCTCCACCAGATTACCATCGGTATCACCACTTCGCTGGTCTTCTTCTTTATCGGCAACGCCTTAGGCAAGATGCCTGACATGGACACCCTGAAGCTGTTCTTCCCGGACAAGTACGAAGACTAAAAAACTATGAACCTCAAATAAAACAGAACAGCATAATAGTAAAACCGGTATCACAATTCACTGTGATACCGGTTATTTTTTACAAGTTGCGACGGAAAAACGCTGAAGCAAAAACATCGGGAGTGTTTGCGAGGCACTTTCCTGTCGTAAATAACAACACCGAACGTATAAATAGCGTTATTTGTCCTCACCCAATACTTTCATAGAAGGAACGCCGCCAACAATGCCGCTCTTGTCTTTGAATTCCCCAACCTTCTGCATCAGGTCGAAATAGCAGTCCCAATAGTTGGCGGATTTGGTCCATACACGGATCGTGTACACGACCGCATAGTCTGTATAACCGGAAACCCGCACAAAAGGCGCTGGCTCCATCAACGCGGTAGGCGTATCTTTTACAGCTTCCAGAACGGCCTTATAAACATCTTCAAACTTGTTGGCATAGCCGGCTTTCGTCTCAATATCCACCCGGCGCAGATCCTCGGAAGAAAAATTGGTGATCTTGCCGCCCATGGCTTCTGAGTTGGGAACGATAATCAGCTTGTTATCGATGGTCAGCACCTTGGTGCAGAGCATGCTGACGTCTTTTACAAAACCTTCAATGCCTGCGATACCGACATAATCGCCAACTTTAAAAGGCTTCGTAACCAAAATGAGAAAACCGTTAGCAACGTTGGACAAAGCTCCCTGTACGGACAGGGAAATTGCCAGACCTAACATACCTACAACAGCCAGGACGGATGCAATCGGGATACCGATGCTGTCCGCAACCACACAAAGGGCCACAAAGTTCAGGATCACCTTGATAAAGCCTTTGATAAATCCCTGTACCGTGGTTTCCAGCTTAAAGCGGTCCAGAATCTTGTCAATAATCGGACCCATAATCATACTGATGATCCGATTGAAGATGATCAGCAGGACAAGGCCCTGGATTACGGAACCTACACTGATGTTGCCTACTTTAAAATCAAGTATTTGCTGCGCTGTGGCAATGATTTGATTCATAATTGTTTACCTCCTGTAATAAATAATCAGTACTCTGTAATTTATTATAACACATTCAACGCTTACGGGTAACATGAAAGCCGGTTTTTTCATTATTATTTCTATAAATAAAAAGGCTGCCTGCGGATATTACCAGGCAACCAATAAACAGAGTAATATTTCACTTTTTAGCAGAACTCAGGAAACGCTGATACAATGATTATTTCTTTACTTAATGCTTTCCAGTATCTGTTCTGCCCGCAGGATTTCTTCCAGCTGTTTCAGCACTTCCTTATTATAATGGTTCACCGCGGATTCCCGTTTTAAGATGGAAAACGTAAGTTCCCTGTCCTGCTTTTCCTTAAGCAGTGCGGTGTAGCGGTTCACAATCAGCGCAAGTTCTGCCGCTTTCAGACAGTTCTGCCGTTCCAGTTCCGGACGGAACGCTTCATTATCGTCTACCGGCGCGTTTAAAAACCGGAGCACGGGTTGCAGCCAGCGTCCCAGATACAGCCCGTCTGTCAGGGAAATGACCTGATCCACTGTCAGGTTTGTCTTTTTAGACAGTTCGACAGGGGAAGGAAACATGACGGCGATGCGGGCCTTTTTTGCCGTAGCCCAGTCCCAATTCAGGGATTCCAGCAGTTTATTGCAATAAACCATATTCGGCGCATTGATATTCACAGGCTGTCCCAGGAGAAGCTGTCCGAATTTCCGGAACGCTTTCGCTACGTTGCAGCTTTCTTCCAGCGTATCCTCATAGAGTTTTTCTTTTAACAGTTTCTGGATGATTGCTTTTACTTCATTATAATTAATAGGCTTTACCAGAAAATTATCGGCTCCTACTTTGTAACCGTGGATACGGCTTTCCATATCCTCCAGCGCTGTCATCATAATCACCGCGATGGAATGGGTACGCCCGTCCCGTTTCAGTTCGCTGCATACCTCATAACCGGACAGACCGGGCAGCATGATATCCAGCAAAATAATATCCGGTTGTTCCTGCCGCGCGATTTCCAGACAGGAACGCCCTTCCGTCGCAGTCAGCGCCGTGTATCCCCAGCTTTCCAGCACATCTTTTAACATGCTGCTTAACTGTTCGTTATCATCTACCACTAAGATCTTCGGCATAGCTTTTGCTCCTTACAAACAACGGTAACGCGTTGTCGGCTCATTCGTGTTGCACTATGATATCGACGGTTTTATGCAATATCTCTTCCTGTTCCAGCGGCAAAAGTAAAATGGCTTCTGTCCCCTTCCCCAATTCGCTTTGGAGAGAAATGGTCCCGTGGTGCAGTTCCGCCAGTTTCTTAACAATAGGAAGTCCCAGCCCTGTGCCGGACTGTTTTTTGGTCATTGGATTCTCAATCTGTTCAAATTCTTTAAAAACGCGTTCCAGATTCTCCGGCGAGATGCCGATTCCCTGATCCGCTATGCTGAGACGCATCTGCCGGGATTCTTCCATCTTTTGCACGCGGATGCAGATCCGGCTGTCAGGCAGTGAAAACTTTAATGCATTGGACAGGAGATTGTAGATAATCTGCCGCAGCATCCGGTGATCTGCCGTAATTTCAAAATCGTCAGGTTCAAAGACCATCTGCATTACAATATGGGCATCCGGACGGAAATTGCGCATTTCATTGACGATTGTCTCCACAAAAGCATGGACGGAAAAGCGAGTGAAATCCGCTTTTGTCTTTCCCGAGCGCAGGCGGGTCAGGTCCAGTAGATTGTTGATCAGCGTCAACAGGTGAGAT
>JAFSPK010000084.1:0-81341 GCA_017443005.1 Acidaminococcaceae bacterium | reverse complement strand
TGCCAATAATTACGTATTTCAGGAGGTGCTGAAGAACAAAGAGCTTTGCAAGTACCTGATTGAACGGATTTTACACATACAAATCAAGGATATCCGCTATCTCATAGCAGAACGACATATCAACAGCGCGAGAATCAGCAGTAAAAGCATACGGCTTGATGTGTATGTGGAGAATCAGGAAGGAACGGTACTGGACATCGAAATGCAGGTGACTGGTGACAACAGCACGGTGTATTTCGATAAAGACGAAGCAACGGTGATCAAAGGGCTGCCCCTGCGTACGCGGTATTATCAGAGTCTGATTAGTATGGATATGCTGAAACAGGGGATGAAGTATCGCGAGCTGCGCAAGTCCTATGTAATCTTTATCTGCACCTTTGATCCGTTCGGTAAAGGGTTGCCGATGTATCATTTCACTTATCGGTGCAAGGAAGATAATACGTTGGAGATGGGTGATCTGACGGAGAACATTTACCTGAACGCCAGGGCAGCGGATAAAGCAAAGGATACGGCACTGGCAGACTTTCTGTGTTATGTGATCAGCGGCAAGGCCGGCAGCGAGTTTACGCAGGCCATCGATGCAGAAACGAAGCGTGTGACAAATGATGAAGATTGGAGGGAGAGATACGTGACATGGGAAATGGATTTGAAGATTATACAGGAAGATGCGGAAAAGAAGGGCCGCTTAGCTGGTAACAAGGAAGGCCGCATTGACACGGCCAAAGCATTAAAAAAACAGGGAAAGTTGTCTGACTCCGAAATTGCCGAAGTCACAGCTCTTCCATTGCGTGAAGTTGCAGCGCTGTAAATTTATTGAAAAGATGATTGATTTGGTTTAAATAATAAATAATAAAAATATAAGACTGGGCATTGTTTCCACTGCGGTCTGTCAGAAAGGACAGACCGCAGTTTTTTGCTATGCAGAATGCAACACAATGTATTGACATTAAACGAATAATTAAATATACTAATAACTAAGAAGGGGAGGTGTATATAATGGCAACGACGAACCTGAATATCAGAACCGATAAAGATATCAAAGAAAAAGCGGAACGCATTTTTGCAGAACTGGGGTTGACAATGACTGCCGCTGTTAACATGTTTTTGCGGACTGCCATCCGCGAGAAAGGGATTCCTTTTGCGTTAAAACTGGATGTACCGAATAAAGTAACTCAGGAAGCGATAGGAGAAGGCAGAAGAATTGCTGAGGACAGCAACGTGAAGAGCTATTACAGCATAGAAGAGTTAAAGGACGCGCTTGAGGTATGAAATACGGTATTAAATATACTAATCAGTTTAAAAAGGATTTAAAACGAGCAAAGAAACAGAATAAGAATCTGGATGAATTGTTTTATGTAGTGAATATTCTTGCTGATGGCGGTACGCTGAGTGATAGGTATCATGATCATGATTTGTCTGGTAAATACAAAGGCGCCAGAGAATGCCATATTGAACCGGATTGGCTTCTCGTATATGAAATACGAAATGACATTCTTGTATTAATGTTGTATCGCATTGGATCTCATTCTGAATTATTTAAATGAGGAATGGAGGGAGAGATACGTGACCTGGGAAATGGATTTAAAAATTATACAGGAAGATGCGGAAAAGAAGGGCGAAAAGCGTGGAATGGAACAAGGCGTAAAGAAAGGCGAAAAGAAGGGCCGCATCGACACGGCCAAAGCGTTAAAAAAGCAGGGTAAGTTGTCTGACTCCGAAATTGCCGAAGTGACGGCTCTTCCGTTGCGTGAAGTTGCGGCGCTGTAACTATGTTGGAAAGACGATTGGTTAGATTACAATTATTATAAAAAATAAAAGACTGGGCATTGCTTCCACTGCGGTCTGTCAGAAAGGACAGGCCGCAGTTTTCGTAATGGGGACTGACTGTGTCGTGGCTTCACAAAATGTTCAGATTACAGGAGAGGGAAGCGTCTTGTCATCTTGCTGCAATTACGTTATAATAAGACCAGAAAGACCAAGTTAGTCAAGATGACCAAATTGAAAGGAGGCATTCGAGATGCAGGTAAATATACTGGAAGCGAAAACCGATTTATCAAAACTGGTGCGACTGCTTGAAACAGGAAAAGAAGAACGCATTATTATAGCAAGATACGGAAAACCGGTAGTGAAGATGACGATCTGTCAGGAAGTTCCGGTCGCAAAACGGATAGGCGTTGCCAAGGGCAAATTGACTGCTCCCGAGAATCTGGATCAATATAATGGAGAGATTGCGGAGATGTTCGGAGGCGCTTTATGAATCTGTTGCTGGATACCCATGTTTTAATTTGGGCGCTGACGGAAGATGCAAGACTTTCGGATAAAGCAAGGGAGATGATTCTGGATCCGGAGAATACGGTTTACTACAGTGCGGTTTCTGTTTGGGAAGTTTCCATCAAGCACACAAATCATCCGGAGAATGTGCAGTTCACAGGCAGAGAGCTTGCCGGTTTTTGTGAAGAAGCGGGCTTTTTACCGGTGGAAATGCGAATCCGTCACGTGTATGCGTTGGAAACGTTGGAACGGGAAGAAGAGGCACCGCCTCACCACGATCCCTTTGACCGTATGCTGATTGCGCAGGCCAAGACGGAAAATATGCTGTTCCTTACTCACGATTCGCTCCTTCCGTTTTATAACGAAAAGTGCATTGTGCCGGTGTAGAGATAATTGATTTTGTAAAACACAATTCTGTAACAATTCCATTTTATAACGTTTACTGGAAAGCAGGTGAAGAATTGCAGAATAAAATAGCGGCAGCCGTCGTATCGCTCGGCCTTGTGATGGGGATGGCTGCCATGACTGAAAATAGTGTAATGGCGCAGCCTGCAGCTGCAGCTGAAACAGCAAAGCGGTTCCCCGTAACAGAACCCGTGGAAGGCAGGACCGACGTTGTTGCTTTCACGGATGCCAAAAACGGATTCCGTGTTTTTGTTCCCGCAGAGCTGGAAGTGTATCCCCTGGGCATCAACCCGGTGGCGGTGCTGCGGGGCGAAAACGTGGCAAAGGGTCTGCGCCTGGCTATCGACGCCTCGGCTATTGACGGCAAGGGTCCTCTGATGCCGTTCCAGGTGGAAGCGTTCCGGGAAGACTTTCTGCGTCTGGTGAAGAACAGCGTCAAGGACAGTGCCAATGCCAAGAAGATCCTCACCAGCGGGGAAGTGGAGCTGGCGGGACAGAAAGCCGTCCATGTAGTGTCCACCAATCTGACCACGGACGGAAAACGCCGGCTGCTGCGGGACGAGTACGTCTTTGTCACCCAGAACCGCATGTTCGTGGTCATGTACATGATGGACGAAAAGCTGTATCCGGAGTATCAGGAGAAGATTCCCCAATGGATGGAAAGCGTGAAGATCTCCCAGGTCTGGAAGAAGATCAACGTGGCGGGCACTGCGTTGGGAACCGAAGTGCCGGCTTCCTGCATTGACCTGAAAGAGCCCACGGAAACGGAGCGGACCATGGAAGTGTACGGCAACGAAAGCATCATGGTAGGACTGGTTTCGTATCCACGTGAACAGTTCAGCTTTATGCCGCAAGCGCTGGTGGGACTGCAGCAGCCAGACAAAGCGGCGGTGCTGGAAGGACTGAAGCAAAAACTGGCGGCGGACACGAAGGACGCGGCGAAGGATTATAAAGGGGAATTTGTTACGCTGAACGGACGGGACTGTGTGAAAGCAACCTATGAAGTCAACGGCAGCAAAAACGAAAGCTACACGTTTGTGAAAGACGGCAAGGTGATCGAGCTGGGTTTTGTGTTCAAAGGAGAAAATGAGAAAGCCGTGCGTCCGGTGATTGCCCACGCAGTGGAGAAGTTGGAAATGTAATTGCGTTGCAGTAATCGGAAAGAGTAAAATAAAATTTTTACCATTATATTTGCGCCGGATCTGTGCCGACGCAAACGCAAAACGGACAGAAGCGTTTGAAGGAAATGTGATGGAAGGAAAAAGGGGGAATGAATTACAATGAAAAAAGTATTTGCGATTGCGTTAGCGATTATCATGACGCTGAGCGTGGTGCTGGGCTGTTCGGGCAAAAAGGAAACGCCGCCGGCAAAATCTACGGCGGTTACGCAGCAACAGCAGAAGGAAAACGGTAAGGCAGGTTCTTCTGCGGAAAAGAATAAACAAAACAAACAGGAAAAGAAAGCATATAATCAAAACGCAAACAACGGGCCGGTTGCGCCTGCGGGTAACACAGAGGCCAGGGTCAGCGTAGAAAAAGGAAAAGCTTACACGGATAAAGAGCATGTGGCGGCGTATATCCATTTGTACAAAACGCTGCCGCCCAACTACATCACTAAAGAGCAGGCCAACAAGTTAGGCTGGAAGACCAAAGGCTCCCTGGACCAGGTGGCGCCGGGGAAGAGCATCGGCGGCGACCGGTACGGCAACTATGAAAAGAAACTGCCGGACAAGCAGGGGCGGACCTGGAAGGAATGCGACATCGATTATGTGAGAGGCAACCGGAACGCCAAACGGATCTGCTTCTCCAACGACGGGCTGATTTACTACACGTCGACCCATTACCAGAAGTTTGAACGACTGTACTGAGATCGGAGGATTGCATTATGGAAATTGTATTAGACGCCAGGCGTTTTAAAGGAAGAACCCGGGCGCACGCGTACTTAAAGGAAGCGCTGCGGCTTCCGGATTATTATGGAAAAAATCTGGACGCATTATATGATTGCCTGGGTGACATCGGAGAAGAAACGGTCATCGTAGTGCCGGAAGTGATTCAGAAAAAGGAATACCTGGGTGATTACGGCAAGACCATGCTGCGGGTTTTTAAAGACGCGGCGGAAGAAAATGAAGCGTTGACAGTCATTGTGAAAGAAGCGCAAAAGAAGTAAACACATTCCCGCCAATATTGAAACAATCGGAAAAAGAAAAACGCAATTGCTGTTACAGGCAGCAATTGCATTGCAGTAAATGTATGGATAGAGTGTAGGAAAACACAGATTCTTTCATGTTCACATCGGCCGTTGCTTCGTCTGATTCATTCGTATGCCCGTCGGTCGTTGTGTCTGCCGGTCAGTTCGTCAGCAACAGCACGCCGCCGATCAGCGGCATGGAGATCATCAGGCAACGGAGTATGGCTTTCGGGATCAGGTGGGTAAATTTGGCGCCGATAAAGGAGCCGATGGTGAGTCCCGCCAGCGTCTGGATGAAAACGACCGGGTCCATCATGCCGTTGACCAGGTAGCTTAAACCGCCGGATACGGCGATGGGCAGGATGATCATCATGGTGGTGCCGATGGCGTGGTAGAGGGAAATGCCGAAGAACAGCATCAGGCTGATCTGGATAAAGGCGGTGGCCCCGATGCCGAAAGCGCCGGAGAGAAAACCGGTCACCAGGCCGATGATGCAGCTGCGCAGATAAAATACGCTGCCGGTTGCCGTGCTTTTATTCCGCTCTACGTAGTCTTTGATTAAATGTCCGCGGAAAAGCTGCACATATAATAAGGCCGTGGTCAGGAGCAACATGATGGCCGTGGCGGGCATCAGCAGCTTCGGGGGAATCAGAAAGGCGGTGCGTGTCCCGGCCAGGGCGCCGAAGATGCCCGCCGCTCCCACTGCAGCGCCCAAACGGACCAGCACTTCGCCTTCGCGATAGTGACTGTAAGCTCCGGAGGCAACGGTAAAGGTCATACAGGATAGGGATACGGCGATGGCGGTGTGAATGGGCAGCCCGAACCCGACAGTGAGCAGGGTGATGGTGAGGCCGGCGCCTCCCGCGCCTACACATCCAAGCAGCCAGCCTAATACAAGTGTGGCGGCAAAAATCATACAAAACACCTGATTTCAATTTATTATATTAATTATATTACCACATAATGATTACAAAATAAAGGAAATGCAGAGGATTGTGCCTGACAGCTGCCAGACAAAAAAAGCGGATGCAAGGCATACTGTCCGGATTATTGGAGTTCGATCATCGGGATTCTGTACGACAGGTCAGAGTATTATGTTAAAAGAACTGGATTATTTTTGGGTTGGAGAAGAATACGGGGGCCGGCAGAGTCTGCTGCCGGATATGATTATGCGGTTTGCAGGGTGCGCGGCGGTCACTGCCTGCGACAGCCTGATCTATATGACGCTGTATAAAAATCTGAAAAATCTTTGCCCCTTTTCAACGGATCAGTTGCGGGGCCGGGACTATGTGGCGTTTTTTAAAACGGTGAAACCCTATCTTCGTCCCCGTCTGATGGGAATCAACCGGCTGGAGATTTTCGTGGCTGCTTTCAAAAAATTCCTGAAAGAACACGGAACATTTTTCCTGGATGTGCTGCCCTGGTCCGGCGACCATGACGAACAGGATACTGTGAACACGATCAGGCAACAGATTGACCGCGGCTTCCTGATTCCGTACCTGTTGCTGCATCACAAAAATCCCAATTTCGAAAATTATGAATGGCACTGGTTCCTGCTCACCGGGTACGATGAGAAACCGGACGGACGCTTTATGGTGAAAGCCGTGACATACGGCGCCTACGAATGGCTGGACTTTGCCAAACTGTGGAACACCGGTTACGACCGAAAGGGCGGACTGATATTGTTTAAGGAATCATAGCGTTACAGTAAAAGAGTACTATAAAAATACTAAAGCGTGAGCTTGTGCCCCGGAAGGGTTTGCCCCATCGAAGCGCGTCGCGACGAACCGCAATTGGGATTGCGTGTGAGTCGGCTATGCGATTCGGGGGAGGGAGGGGTACAAGTCACGCTTTTTATATTTGTATTTGCTGTCGGAACGTACTGATGCCTTATTTCTTTTTCCGTCTGTCGTGCCGGATGTAGTAAGCGGCTTTATCCTGATACATCTTTTTATCTGCGGAGGCGATGGCGGTCATGATGTTTCTTGCGTTTTCACACCATTCCACACCCACGGCCATGTTCAGCGGGGATTTGTGCAGCTCTTCCAGGAAACGGACAGACAGATTTTGGAATTCTTCTTCTGTCACACCCGGCAGGAGAACGTTGAATTCGTCGCCGCCGGTGCGGAAGACTTTGCCCGCCCCGAAGAAATCACGCAGGAAGGAAGCGCTGTTGCGGATCATCCTGTCCCCGGCCTTATGGCCCTCTCTATCGTTTGTGTTTTTCAGCCCGTTCAGGTCCACAAACACAATACCCACGCTGTTTTCTGATTTTTCCAGCTCTGCCGTTTTTTCCAGCATGGCGTAGCGGTTCAGAGATCCGGTAAGCATATCGTGCTCGTTGACAAATTCCAGCTGCTTCATCAGCTGGTAATTGATAATGCGCTTGGCGATAAACCGGGACACCGTTTCCAGGATCCGGCGGGTGTCCAGCTCTTCCGTTACCTGATAATTGTCCGCTCCCAGGTACCCGATGATCTTGTCGTTGTCATAGAGAGGCGCTTCAATCAGGTTATGAATGTTCTGTGCGTTCAGGATTTCGTAGAGCTGGGGATCTTTTTCCAGGTACTGCTCAATATTTTCAACCACGAAAGAATTCTGATCGCCTAGCGCTTCCGCCCAGACATCCAGATAGCCTTCATAGGGAATGTCCTGCAGCATCTGGATCGAAGGCGTGATGCCCTCCGCACACCACTCAAAGGTGTTGTCCACCGTTTTGCCGTCGGTTTCCAGAATATACAGGCGGTCGGGATGGATGACCTTGCTGATTTCTTCCAGGATGGCATTGATGGTCTGCTTGTAGGGGAGACGTTTGTTAAGGGTCTCCACGATCCGGATGATGGCTTTGTCCGTGTTACCCATCTTATCGAAGAGAGCCCGGTCCTTGTGCTCTTTGTCGATATTCATAAAGGTGTAGGCGCAGTGGTTCGGTATGGAAGTAGGCGCGATGGTGAAATTCAGCCAGAGCTGTGTCTCCGTGCTGAAAACGGTTTCGTTGATTTCTTCTCCCAGAATTGCGGCCCGGTAGCAGAAGGGGAACCAGTCTGAGCCGGTGTCGGCAAACTTTTCAGAGAAACGGTGACCGATCAGTTCGTCTTTCGTTTTGTTTACCAGCTCGCAGTATTTCTGATTGACAAACACATACTCCGTATCAATGCACTCCGTGCCTTCCTCGTTCAAAATTACCTTGTACAAAGCAAAGGGCAGGGGGATATCCCGGTAGGCATTCAGCTTGAAATAATCATAATCCACCGACTGGTTAAAGTGGAACGTCGTTTTCCCGGTCTGGAACGGTTCCATGCTCTTGTCTTCATATTTCAGTGGCACTCCGTCCAGAGTAACCTCGGGCTTCGACATGAACGCGTGGGGTTTGTCGTAATAGAAACCCTGGAGCTTGTTGCAGCCGATCTCCTTCAGGAACTGAATCTGTTCTTTTGTTTCCACTCCTTCTGCCAGGGTATCAATGCCAAGTTCATAGGCCATTTCCACGAGTTTTTTAATGATTACGGGGTTCTTCCGGTTGAGCCCGAAACTCTGGATAAACTGCATGTCCAGTTTGATCAGGTCAAAGTCAAAATCCTGCAGCACATCCAGGGAAGAGAAACCGGTGCCGAAGTCGTCCATCCAGACATTGAAGCCGGCTTCGTGGAAACGCCGGATCTGTTCTTTCAGGTACTCCTGGTCGATGCCCTGTACGGTTTCCGTAATTTCAATAATGAGCATTTCGGGAGAAAGCTCTGCGTCCCTGACCCGTTTGCTGAGTTCCGATACCATGTCACAGCATTCAAAGTCGTACCGGGAAATGTTGACGGAAAACCTGACTATAGGCAGATGCAGTTCCTTGCGTCGTTTCATATCCTGCAGGGCCAGTTCCGCAATGCGCAGATCCAGCT
The DNA here is from genome assembly GCA_017443005.1 of Acidaminococcaceae bacterium. Lineage (GTDB taxonomy): Bacteria > Bacillota > Negativicutes > Acidaminococcales > Acidaminococcaceae > Succiniclasticum. Next base: position 72,584 of record JAFSPK010000084.1, on the reverse strand, counting down.
TGTACAACAGTTTGGCTTCTTCCAGAACGGGGATGAATTCCCCGGGGGAAAGCATGCCCAGGGTGGGATCGTTCCAGCGGGCCAGCGCTTCCTTGGCGCAGATGGCGCCGGTTGAGCTGCAGATGATGGACTGGTAATAGGCCTGGATATAGTTATCGCTGATGGCCTGATCCAGGTTTTCGATAATATAGCGTTTACGTTCCAGCTTCTCCTTAAGGTCTTCCGTATAGAAGCTGTAATACTCAATCTCGCTTTTTTTGATTATATCACAGGCGATCTTTGCCAGGTCGCAAATCAGCGCGGGCGAGGTTTTATCGTCTTCTATGGAGTAGATACCGGCTTTGATATCCACTTTATCTTCATCCCGAAGATTCAGCACGGCTTCATGGAATCGGTTGATTTTATCCATCAGGTTTTCCGTTTCCGTGAGCACCACAAAGTGATCGTCGGCCAGGCGGAACACAAAATTATTATAGTAATGTTTGATCAGCAGGGCGGCAACGCTTTTCAGGATCTCATTGCCGGTGGTCATACCGTATTTAATATTAAAATATTTAAAGTGGGCGATATCATAAAAGATCAGCGACTGCCTGACGGCCGCTTCTTCGTTGTTTGCGGGATGCAGCATCATCTCGCTGCTTTCCACGAAACTGCGCATGCCCGGCAGGCCGGTCAGCTTGTCGATGTCGATGGTCTGCTGCTTGGACTGGACGTCTACGATAAACACATAGAACACTTCGCCCTGCTTCGGATCCCGGTACATGCGGCCGAATTCCACAATGGATTTGATCTTTCCGGTCCGGGTGATGATGCGGTAATACAAATGATCCAGATGGTCGACGTCGGATTCCAGCTGCTTTTTGATGGACATCTCCGCGGCACTGATATCGTCCGGATGCACCAGTCCCCGGAAGGTCCCGCCTGTCAGGTGGAGAAACTGTTCTGCAGTATCACATTCAAAAATACTCAGCAGTTCATGATTGGCATACAGCAGTTCTTTATTGCCGTGGGCTTTGTACACGAAAAATCCTCCGGGGATGTGGGACAGCCCGTTGGCGATATACTGCTTGCTGAAATCTGCGTGTAAAAACTCAGGGTTGTTCAACGCAGTCATACTATCATTCCTCTCGTGTTAGAATCAGGGATTTGGAACTTTCGGATTCGTTCCCAAAAAGTCGGATTCATTTTAAATATAATGTAATATTTATTATAAGTATTATACCATAATTTATATTAAAAGTGGTGAATTTTTTAGAAAGAGTGACACGGCGAAGACACAATTTTGTGCGATGCTATATACAAAAAAGTGGAAGGGATATGCTAGGAACAGAAGTATTTCATGTCGCGTTTTTGACTGAAGCACAGCGGTACGGTTGGAGTAATTGTCCGTTGTGTGATATAATATTATCAGAAACATTTAGGGAGACGGATTAATAGGCGTTTCCTTAGCTTGAAAGCGTAATGACAGGAAGGATATATGGGGGAGGCATAGCTATGAAAATGAAAAAATTAGCATTGGCGGCTGCAGCTTTAGTATTGGCATCAGGTCTTTCGGTGTGCAGCGCTCACTGCCCGGGACGCGGCGGATACGGTTGCGGAGATTACGAAAGGCATGGATATGCAGGCTACTGCCGGGACGGATACAACGTTGATACTTGCGGACGGAACTATGCGTATGCAGCCGAATGCAAAGACGGAGTGTGTGAGTTTGTACCGGCTGCCGAAGGAGACAGGACGGATTTGGCAGTGATCAATCCCTATAACAACGCGGCGCCGGATATTGAAGGGCAGTGGGAAAAGGATGTAAACCAGCTGGGGCCCCACGACGTATTTGTGGCCGGACAGGGAGAATCGTACGCGGGTGTAGTGTTTTCCGTCAAAAAACCCATTAAGAATTTCAAAGTACTGTCCCTGCATTTCAAGGAGTTTAAAGACAATAAGCCGGTCTTTCTGTTCCATGAGTTATACACAAAAGATGTGTTCCGGCCGGACCGGAAGCTGCTGGTGAAGTTCACCTTCTTCGGCTCGATTCCCAATAATGGTATTTCTTACACAGACTCCACGGGCAAGACCCGGTATTATACCGTTGACGCAAGCGGAAAAGATGGGTCGCTGTATTTCACGGAGTTCTGATGACAGGCAAAAGGAGCTGCCCGGGCAGCTCCTTTTTTGGTTATAGGAGAGAATGTCAACCATCATGTTTATAGCGTCGACCATGCCACAGCATTGTTTGTATTCCGCCTTTTTATTGCTTTCACAGTTTTTTCAAACATCTGACGCAAAAATGACGACATTGCCTGTCATACTTTGCCTGATGAAGAAACGTGCAGCGTTGATTCTGCAAAGGCAGGCTGATTTAAAAAAGATAGAAGCGCTGCAGCGTTGTTGCATGAGTTATGGGCTTCAAGAGTAAAGATGACAAGATTGTTTTTCGATGATAAACTGGTTAGAAAATGGAAGCAGGAGGTGCGATATGAAACTGAAGAAATGGCTTTTAGGAACCGTTCTTTCCTTTTGCCTGCTGATGAATATGCTGGCGATGCCTGCCGCATCGGCCGGAGTGCTGGACGAATTTGCAGAGAAAAATTTCCCCACGATCGTTGCTTTGCAGGACGAATATAAAAATAAAAGCGCTGTGTTGGAAGGCATGGAGTACTTCGAACGCTGGCGCGAATATGTGGATCAGGGGGTCGCGAAGCTGCAGGAATGGGGTGACAAGCTGAAAGAAAAAGGTATGACCCTGGCGCTGGATCACTTTTCCGAGAAGATCGATGACTATGTAAATGAAAACGCGCCGCTGAAGATTGAAAGCGGCAGCGCTACCAAAATTGTGCCGGTGGTCACCATTGGCAGCAAAGGGTACATCGGGGCGGCGCAGATCAACGGGCCCAAAGAACAGGTAGACAAATGCAAGGCCGCGTTGTCGGTGGAAGGGCAGATGGCTTCCGGCGCGGTACGGGTACAGTATCTGATCCCCATTGACACCAATAAACCAACCAGTCTTGACAATGTGCACCGGGTGCAGGGCGTAGGTGTCAGCGCAAGATTGGACCTGGGCTTTCCCGGGTAAGGGATTTATGGAGACGAATTAATCACAGCGTCTCCTTATATAAACGGGAACGTATAAGATGACAGCTTACAGGCTGTTGTAAAAGTGGACATGAAAGGATTGGATTATATCTTGGTAAGGGCGCCGGGTAACGGCTCCCTTTTTTTTTTTGCAAAAAGCAGGGATTTATGTGATAATTTATAGTAATCAGATGTAGATTGATCATCTTGCCCGATGCACATATGTCTGTGCATATCTTTTTCAGTGTTCAATACTGGATTTATGGAAATGAAAAAACTCATAGAAGTGTCTGCCGAGGAAAATGCTATGGAAAACCAATTCTCCCGTACGGAACGGTTGTTGGGAAAAGAGAATATGGAAAAACTGGCAGCCGCCCGTGTCTGCATCTTCGGCATCGGGGGCGTTGGGGGCTATGTGGCGGAAGCACTGGCCCGCAGCGGCGTGGGGCATCTGGAACTGGTAGACAATGATGTTGTCTGTCTTTCCAACCTGAACCGGCAGATCATTGCGACGCACCAGACACTGGGGCAGTACAAGGTGGACGCAATGAAGGAACGGATCCTGTCCATCAACCCGGAGGCGGAGGTGGTGACCCATCGGTGCTTCTATCTGCCCGAGACGCAGGCGCAATTTGATTTCACAGCGTTTGATTACGTGGTGGACGCCATTGATACGGTGGCGGGGAAAATTTCGCTTGTGCTGCAGGCGGAAGCAAGCGGTACGCCCATTATCAGCTGTATGGGAGCCGGGAACAAACTGGATCCCGCTGCGTTTCAGGTGGCGGATATCTATCAGACCAGTGTCTGCCCGCTGGCGAAAGTGATGCGCAAGGAATTGAAGAAGCGTGGTGTGAAAAAGCTGAAGGTTGTGTATTCCAAAGAGCTGCCCTTATCGCCGCGAAGCGAAGAAACGGAAACGGCTGGAGTTTTCTGTGATGATTATGCGAAAACAGATATGGATCATCAGGAACATCCGGAGACACGATCCGGTGATGCGCATCATTCCGAAAGTGAAACAGAAAAAACCTTGCTGTCCCGGCGCCGCAGTATTCCGGGAAGTGTTGCGTTCGTGCCTTCGGTAGCGGGGCTGATCATAGCAGGGGAAGTCGTGAAGGATTTGCTGGGAATCAACTAAAACTCAACTAAAATAATTCCACTACATATTGTGTTTCCTCTTTTTAAAGAAACGCATCTGTGCTATAATAAACTGTAAAGCAATTATCCGGAAGTACGCGGTTCTGCGATGGTGGAACTGCGGGCGAACGGTTCGCTGCGAGGTTATATTCAGGGAACTGCTTCAAAATTAAGGAAACAGTTCCGCGGAGAGGAGTTTTTGTATGAAAAAGATGATAGTTCTGCTGACGATGCTGCTGTGCATCGCTTCTTCCTGCTTTGCTGCGGAAGAACGTTCCACGAAAGACATTTTTGCAGATACGACGATTGCCAACGTGGTGATTACCGGCGACCAGCTGCGGGTGCGGACCCATCCCGATCTGGATGGTTATATTATCAAAAAGCTTGACAAGGGTACCGTTTGCAAGTTTATGAATAAAGTGGATGACAAGAACGGAACGGATTCCTGGATTTATATCATCATGGAAGACGGAACCGTCGGCTGGGTCTTTGGCGCCTATGCCCGCATCGAGGGTAACGTAGACGTACAGTAAAAGCAACTTGCATCAGACAATGGGTAACAGAATTGCACAACAGAAACACAGGATAAAGCCGGTTTCGTGTCTGGGACGCGGGAACCCGGTGGGAATTTAGGTTGATGTTGTTTCTGTAATGATAAAATACTGAAAGAGGGGACAGCAAATGAAACATTTTAAGAAAATCCTGCTGACTGGCGCTCTGGGTGTATTGACACTGGCGCTGGCCGGTTGCGGCGGTGGAGATAAAAAGGCGGAAAAGGCGAAACCGGATACATCCAAGCCGGTCATCGTAGGCGTAAATCCCGGACCCCATGCCATCATCATGGAAAACGTGAAGAAGATTGCGGAAAAGAAAGGTCTGAAGATCGAGATCAAAGAGTTCAGCGATTTTGTGACGCCCAACGCGGCGCTGGCTGCCGGGGAGATCTGGGCCAACAGTTATCAGCATGAACCGTTCCTGAAAGCCACGATGAAGAAAGAGCCGACATTCAAGTTGGCGAAGGCTTTCAATACGGCGCTGTTCCCCATCAACATATATTCCAAGAAACTGAAACCCGGGGACAAGATTCCTGACGGCGCCAAGATCGGCATTCCCAACGATCCTACCAACGGGGGACGTACCCTGTTGCTGCTGGCAGCCAATAATCTGATCAAGGTGAAGAACCCGAAGGATATCACGACTACGGTGATGGATATTACGGAGAATCCTCACAAATTTGAAATTGTAGAGCTGGAAGCGGCAGCGATTCCCCGCAGCCTGGATGATCTGACCTGCGCGGCCATCAATACCACCTATGCGCTGAATGCCGGTCTGAATCCCGCCAAGGATCCCATCGTGAAAGAGACTGCGGACTCCCTTTATGTAAATATTGTGGCGGTACAGGAGAAAGACCTGAAGGATCCGCGGCTGAAAGTGTTCCAGAAAGCGTACCAGTCCAAGGAAAACGCTGACTTTATTAAAACGAAATTCCCGGGCTCCGTATATCTGGGATGGAAGGAATAAGCTGATTTCTTTTTGCGTCCATGTGAGTTGGCATTCTTGTACGGATTTTAAGAAAAGTTAACAGACTGCAGTTTAATGTAGAAGGATGATTGGAGCGTTACAGCAACAGTAGGTGCGTGTAAAACCCTGAAAGGATAAACGAATACAATGGATATCAGGAAACGGATTGATGTGTTCTGGCCGTACCTGCACGCAATTCCCGAACCTGCGTTCCGCGAAATGAAAACCTCCGCCTTTGTTGCGGAGGTTTTGCGTAAAGCAGGGTATGAGGTGAAGGAAAAGGTGGGAGGCGCCACCGGCGTTGTGGGCGTACTGGACAGTGGCAGGCCCGGACCGGTGGCGGCGGTGCGCAGTGATATGGACTGCCTGCTTTTCAAACAGGAAGACGGAACGGAAAAAGCGGTGCATGCCTGCGGTCACGACGGGCATATGACCACGGTCCTCACGGTGGCGGAATGGCTTGCGGAAGAGGGGATTCCCTGCGGAAAATTAAAAATCCTGTTCCAGCCGGCAGAAGAAATCGGAAAAGGCGCTCTGGCCATGACAGACGCCGGAGCTGTGGACGATGTGGAGTATCTGTTCGGGCTGCACTTGATGCCCAACGATATGGCGCGGACAGGGGAAATTATTCCCCAGATCAGCTGGACTGCCTGTACGTTAATTGAAGCGGAAGTCCGGGGCAAAGCGGCCCACGGTTCCCAGCCTCACCTGGGTGTGAACGCCATTGATGTGGGGGCGGCTATCGTCAACGCGGTGAACGCGCTGCATTCCGATCCGCTGCTGGGCGGCAATGTTAAGACGACTCGCTTCCAGGGTGGCAGCGGTTCGCTGAATGCAATTTGCGACAAAGTGAATCTGGGCTTTGACCTTCGAAGCACTTCCAACGAGGAAATGCTGGTACTGCGTCAGAAGGTCCGCGATATCATTGTGAATACGGCGAAAGTCTACGGCGCCGAAGCAGACAGTCATATTGTGGGAACCTGTCCCGCTGCGGAGGCGGATACGAACCTGCTTCCTCTGGTGCAGGAGGTTATTGTCAACGTTCTGGGCCAGAAAGCCCTGCTGCCGGTCAAGGCCATTACCGTAGGGGAAGATTTTAATTTCTTCAAACAGGAACGACCACAGTTGAAAACCGTGGACATGGGTGTGGGCTGTAATCTGACTCCCTGCCTGCATGACCCTGCCATGACCTATGACCGTTACGCATTGGAAGGCGCGGTGAGGGTGATTCATGAGCTGGTACTGAGAGTGTTGCAGGAAAGGCCTTAGCGTGAAAACAATGCAGTGAGGAAAAGACATGAGCAAACTATAGTAAGCGATTGCGTTATTCCATGAGATGAAATGAGCCGTCGTGGCGAAACTGTCCGAGGGGCAAAGCCCCGAGTTTCGAAGCCACAGGCGCATGAATCCATGGAATAGCAATCGTTGACGTGTTTGCGATTTCTTTTCCTCACTGTCTGTTTCACGCAAACTCATTTCTATGGTATAATAAATATCATACACTTAACTCTCACAATAAAATAACAGGAGGCATTGCCATGGAATTTAAAATGTTGCGTTTTGTTGTGGAAGATGCGGTAGCTACCATTACCCTGGATTATGCGGCGACCCTGAATGCGCTGGACATGAACCTGGCGTTGGAGCTGGAAGCTGCGCTGAAACAGGCGGAGGAAGACGCCGGGGTAAAAGTTGTGGTACTGACCGGCGCCGGTCGTGCGTTCTGCGGCGGCGGGGATATCCGCTTCATGAAAGCCCATTGTGAGGAACCGGATTTCGCGGACAAATCCATGGGTACTCTGGCCGGCAAACTTTCTGAAATCGTGTTGTATATCAAAAAGATGACGAAGCTGGTGATTTGTGCCGTAGCAGGTGCAGCGGCAGGCGGCGGCTGCAATCTGGCCCTGGGCTGCGACTTTGTGTTTGCGGCAGACAATGCCAAATTCCTGCAGGCCTTTGTGGGCATTGCCCTGATTCCCGACACCGGCGGCGGTTATATGTTACCCAGAGCCATCGGCACCCATCGTGCCATGGACATGTTCGTTACCGGCCGCCCTGTATCGGCACAGGAGTGTTTTGAACTGGGTCTCGTAAAAGAAGTGACCACAGCGGACGAACTGCTGCCGAAAGCAACGGCCTTTGCGAAAAAGCTGGCTGCGGGTCCCACACTGGCCTATGCCAATATGAAAAAGATGATGTTTATCAGTATGTACCAGGGCTTTGAAGACTTCGCCAAAGCGGAAGTGGCCCTGCAGAACGAATGCGCTGCCAGTGCTGATTTCCGTGAAGGCATCACGGCATTCCTGGAGAAACGCAAAGCGAAGTTTACAGGGAAGTAACTTGGATATTTCATCAATTTTGCAAAAAGAAGAACTGCATAAAGAAGATGTAATCTTCCTTCTTGGGCGCACTGCGCCGGATGAATTGGAGCAACTGTACTGGGCTGCGTACGAAACCAAAAAGGAATGGGTAGGCAACGTGGATTATTACCGGGGCCTGCTGGAGTTTTCCAACCGCTGCATCAAGAACTGCAACTATTGCGGTATCCGCAGAGACAACGGGGAAGTGGAACGCTTTGACACGCCCCGGGAGGATATCCTGACCATGGCCCGCTGGTGTTATGAGCAGCAGTACGGCTCGGTGACCCTGCAGTCCGGAGAGCGGCAGGACGAAGCTTTCATTGGTTTTGTAGAAGGTTTATTGCGGGATATTAAATCCATCGGGAATGGAGCGCTGGGCATTACCCTTTGCGTAGGGGAGCAGACAAAGGAAACCTATCAGCGATGGTACAACGCAGGGGCGCACCGGTACTTGCTGCGGATTGAAAGCAGCAATCCGAAGCTATATGCCACGCTGCATCCTCAGGATGGGCATCATAAGTGGGACGTGCGCAAGGCCTGTCTGGATTCACTGGCGGAAATCGGTTATCAGGTGGGAACCGGTGTGATGATCGGTCTTCCCGGGCAGACACTGGAAGATCTGGCAGAGGACATTTTGTTTTATAAAAAACAGAACATTGCCATGATCGGCATGGGGCCTTACGTGGTACATCATAACACGCCGCTGGGGAAAAAGGTGTGTGAGGCAGGACTGGATACGCCGGAAGCCAGGGCGGAACGTTTGCGGCTGAGCATCAACATGGTGGCTGTGACGCGCCTGTCTTTAAAAGATGTGAACATCGCGGCTACAACAGCCATGCAGACCCTGCATCCGCTGGGAAGGGAGATGGCGTTAAAGGCCGGGGCCAATATCCTGATGCCTCTGGTGACGCTGCCGCAATTCCGCAGCCAGTACCAGCTTTACGATAACAAACCCTGCCTGGAAGACGGACAGGAACAGTGCCGTAACTGCCTCAGCGCCCGGGTTGCTTCGGTAGGCGACACAGTAGGCTGGGGGCAGTGGGGCGACTCGCCGCACTTTTTTAATAATCTGAAGTAGAAAGTCATATAGACTTTATCTGCTGAGTAAGAAAAGTTGTAAGAAAAAAGACACAAGTAAAACATCGGGGACGGTTACGTAATTCCATGAGATGAAATTCGTCGTCCGTGGCGAGACTGTTTGAGAGGCGAAGCCTCGAGTTTCGAAGCCACAGACGGATGAATCCATGGAATAGTAACCGTCCCCGGTTTTGCGGTATCTCTTTTCTTGCAACTTACTTATAGCGGATGAATCGGTTCTCAATTTCCGAAGATCGCAATGTAGCCCTGCACGAAAATGTACAATACAACCAACGGCAGAAGGTACGTCAGATAGAAGTGCAGCCATTTGGGGAAGGCCACACCGTTGCCGGTGTCCGCTTCTTTGATGAAATTATCCCAACCCCAGCCGTAACGGCTGGTACAGAAGGCAAGGTAAACCAGGCTGCCTAAAGGCAGCAGGTTGTTACTGACCACAAAGTCTTCCAGGTCCAGCACACCGGTACCCTTGCCCAGAGGCTGAAAGCTGCTCCAGATGTTGAAACCGAAAATACAGGGCAGGGACAATACAATAATGGCAACCGTACCCATCTTAATAACGCTCTTGCGTTCCCAGCCGGTCAGGTCGCAGATGCAGGCAATCAGGTTTTCAAACACTGCAATGACCGTGGACATGGCGGCAAAGGTCATGAACAGGAAGAACAGGGAGCCCCAGAACTGTCCGCCTGCCATATGATTGAATACATTGGGCAGCGTGATGAACAGCAGGTTGGGTCCTGCGCCCGGATCCACGTTAAATGCCGAGCAGGCCGGGAAGATAATCAGACCGCTCATGATGGCGACAAAGGTATCCAGCAAAATTACGCAGATGGCTTCGCCGGTAAGCCGTTTTTCTTTGCCGATGTAACTTCCGAAGATAGCCAGGGCGCCGATGCCCAGACTCAGCGTAAAGAACGCCTGGCCCATGGCGGCGAAGATGACTTCGTTGGCTCCGTATTTGGTGAGGCGGCTGAAATCAGGCTGCAGGAAATAGGCGAGGCCGTTTTCCCCGCCGGGCAGCATGACGGAATTGACGGCTAATGCAATCATAAGGAACAACAGGCAGGTCATCATAAATTTGGTGATCCGTTCCACGCCGGCCTCTACGCCCAGATAGCAGACCCCGAAACCGAGAATGACGGACAGAGCCATGTACCCGATCATGGTGACGGGGTCGGAAACCAGACCGCCCAGTACGCCGCCGATATCTTTGGCAGCCATACCCACGAAGGCGCCTGTCACCATTTTGTACAGGTAATAGAACATCCAGCCGGTGATGGTGGTGTAGTACATCATCAGCATGGCGTTGCCTAAAATACACCCGTATTTATACAGATGCCATTTCGTTCCCCTGGGTTCCAACATGTCAAAAGAAAGCGCCGCACTGCGCTTGCTGGCCCGGCCTACGGCAAATTCGGCAACCATAATGGGGAGCCCCAGGATTGCCAGAAAGAAAAGGTAAATCAGTACGAAGGACGCGCCTCCGTATTTGCCGGTGATAAAAGGAAAGCGCCAGACATTGCCTAAACCGATAGCACAGCCTGCCGATACTAAAATGAAGCCCAGACGGGTTGAAAAGGTTCCTCGTTCCATAATATGCCTCCCGCATAAATCTGTTATTACTATTATCCCCTATTATAGCAAGTTATGACAAAAAAAGTAAATACTATCTTAAAAATAGTATAAAATACTGACAGGAGGCCTTCTTTGTGACAATGGAGGGGGGATGGCACTATAGTATGAAAAGCGGAGAAACACAAGGTATTTATTGACTAATGAACCTTGATGTGGTTTAATCACTAATAGAATATTTTTCTATATTGATAGAATAATATCCGATATGTTCAAAATCGGTGTTTTGAAATGCAAGGAGGAATAAGAATGAGCTTTTACAGTGAGTTTAAAGAATTTGCAGTACGCGGAAATGTAGTAGATATGGCGGTTGGCGTTGTGATCGGCGGCGCTTTCGGCAAAATCGTGACTTCCTTTGTAAATGATATCGTGATGCCGCCCTTAGGCAAGCTGGTGGGTGATGTGGACTTTTCCAATCTGTTCATCAACCTGACGGATAAGAACTACGCAACCCTGGCAGAAGCCAAAAAGGCCGGCGCGGCTGTTATTGCTTATGGTTCTTTTATTAATACGGTTATTGATTTCCTGTTAGTTGCCTTTGCTGTTTTTGTGGTAATCAAGCAGATCAACCGTATGCGCAAACCCGCAGAAGAACCGGCTCCGGCCCGTACCTGTCCGTACTGCAAGAGTGAAATTGCGGATGATGCGACCCGTTGCCCGCACTGCACAAGCCAGTTGGACTGATTGATGTTTCGTTATCCATTATTCTTTTAATCAAGAAGTACCGGCTGGTTCCGGTACGGCTCTGGTTTCGTGCCGGCTGATCCGTCTGTACTTTTCACAGGTGATTTTTGTGTTAGTTCCAGGCAAAATGAGAAACAAGACTATTTTTCGTATGGTGCTGGCCCTGCTCGCGGCAGGGCTGGTTTTTTGTGGCACGGCTGCGGCCAGTTTTGTACCGGCTACCAGTCCCCGGATTAAGACTATGGGGCGCTGGATTCCGGCAGATAACGGCAGCCTCTATGCGGGGCGAGGCGGTGTGCTCGCTTCAGCCAAGTTTGAAGGGACCGGCGTGCAGGTACAGATGTACAGTGATTCCCAGGGGGATTGCTGGTGGCTGAAAAAGCTGGACGATGGTCCTCTGATCCGCTTCAAGGTCCAGATGGGCATGAACGTACTGTTCCAGAATCTGCCCATGGGCAAACATACCCTGTTTATGATTCGGGATACGGAAGGCATGCGGGGCGTAACCATTCTGCGAGGCTTCTATTTTATCGGGGAAAGTGAAACCGCGGCCAGCGCTGCATCGGCAGGGGGACAGGACAAGACTGCCAATCAGACTGACGCCGCCGGCAATGGCGTTTCCGCCCATAGAAAGCCAATTAGTAAAAAATCGGCTCATGCGCCTGCTGCCCAAGTGGAGCAAAAGCTTCCCCACCGTCGCAGCATAGAGATCATCGGCGACTCGGTTGCGGCAGGGGCGTTCATTTATCCTGAAGGGGATTACTTCCAGCGGGAGAGCGGCTACCTGGCTTTCGGTCCCCGGCTGGCCCGTATGTTGAACGCGGACTGGAGTTGTGTGGCTTCTTCTGGGGAAGGGGCTGTGCGCAATAACGAAGAGAAGGCCCCTTATACGGCAAAACATGCCGAAGAGCAGATTGAACGGGCTTTTTATACTCAGAAGGAACCCCGTTGGAATAACCAGATGGACGATCCGGATCTGGTGATCCTGGCCTATGGGGAGAACGATTTTAATGATGAAGTGCACCGTCCGTCGGACGCTTATTTTAAAGAACATTATAAAAAACTGATCTTAAAATTGCGGCAGTTCCGGCCTAATTCAGTTATCTTCTGTATGACGCCGGCCAATACCGTTACCAGCCAGCGCTCGGTACCGGGCATGGGCGGCGCAGTGGAAGAGCTGCGGGCAGCCGGTGACAGCAAGGTGTATTTTATTGATCTGAATGCCCAGGGCCCCCTGCTGAACCCCTCGGATTTTTTGGACGGGGTACACCCTCTTGCCAGCGGGCATGAAAAGATTGCCCGGTGTCTGCGTACCTATGCCTGCGAAGTATTGGGCTGGGAATGATGCAGAGGGCAGAGACCGGAAGACGCATCGTAAAAGGAAAACAAAGCCTGTCTGCCGGGAGGTATTTTACTTGACAAAAACGGGAAAGCCTTTTAATATATTCCTATCGGATGGGTAGAATATATCACAGACGACAAATATTTTTGGTGTTAAAATTTAGCGAAGGAGTGGGAAACATGAAAAAGTTCATTTATGGCATACTGTCTGTTGCGATGGCGTCGATGCTGATGCTGGGATGCGGCGGTGACGGCGGTAAAAAGACTGCGGCTCCGGCAGCCCCGGCAGATAAGAAAGTTGTTGTGAAAGTGGGAGCAACTCCGGTGCCCCATGCGGAACTGCTGAATTTTGTAAAGCCGCAGCTGGCAAAAGAAGGGGTAGACCTGCAGGTCATCGAATTCACGGATTATGTAAAACCGAATCTGTCCCTGTCTGATAAAGAGCTGGACGCTAACTTCTTCCAGCATATTCCGTTCCTGGAGAAGACCTGTCAGGAACGTAACCTGAAACTGGTGGTACTGGATAAGATCCATATCGAACCCATGGGCTGCTATTCCAAGAAGTACAAGGACATCAAATCTCTGCCCAATGGCGCTAAAGTTGCAATCCCTAACGATCCTACCAACGGTGGCCGCAGCCTGATGCTGCTGGAAGCAGCGGGCCTGCTGAAACTGAAAGATGGTAAAGGTATTACCGCTACACCTAACGATCTGGCGGCGAACCCCAAAAACCTGAAGATCATTGAAGTGGAAAGCGCTACGCTGCCCCGTGCTCTGGACGACACCGACCTGGCAGTCATCAATTCCAACTTCGCAATGGAAGCCAAACTGAATCCGGTGAAAGACTCCCTGTTTATTGAAAAGGATTCCCCGTATGCTAACGTAATCGCAGTACGCACCGGCGATGAAAAGCGTCCGGAACTGGTGAAACTGGCCAAAGCGCTGAAGACGCCGGAAGTGAAGAAGTTCATTCAGGACAAATACAAAGGCGCGGTAGTTCCTGCGTTCTGATAGAAAAATATCTAAGGAAGTGTTGATTGTTCAGCACTTCCTTTACTTTTTAATTACTAATGAGGCTGCAAATGAAAAGACACAAGCAAAACATCGGAGACGGGTTTGCGTTGTGTTTCCCTTGCAGCCTTTTTTATTTATTTGCAAAATAATCACACATGGAACTTTCCTTTTTGCGATGAATATGGTAAAATGAAATACGAACAACTGTTTTGCAATGAGTTTATTATATATCTGCTGAACGAGGTAGACCACTATGGAACAGGCAGGCATTTTTGACGATTTGGTGAGCCAGCCTCTGGCCGCCCGATTGCGGCCGGAAACAATAGAAGAATATGTGGGGCAGGAGCATCTGTTGGGAAGGGGCCGGGTGCTGCGCCGTATGATCGAGCAGGACCGAATTTCTTCCATGATTTTCTGGGGTCCTCCCGGAGTCGGAAAGACCACGCTGGCTCAAATCATTGCGCGGATGACACAATCGGCATTTATAAACTTTTCTGCTGTTACCAGTGGCATCAAAGAAATCCGTGTCGTGATGGAAAAAGCGGAGAAGAACCGTCAGATCGGACAGCGGACCATCGTATTTGTAGACGAGATCCATCGCTTCAATAAGGCGCAGCAGGATGCGTTTTTGCCCTTTGTGGAAAAAGGCAGTATCATTCTTATTGGCGCTACCACGGAAAACCCTTCTTTTGAAGTGAACGGGGCGCTGTTATCCCGCTGCCGTGTCTTTGTGCTGCAGCCTCTTTCGGCAGATGATTTGACAGAGATGCTGCATCATGCGCTGCAAAGTCCCAGGGGTTTTGGCGGACAGAAAATTGAAATTGCAGAGGACCTGTTACGTCTTATTGCCAATTTTGCCAACGGGGATGCACGCTCGGCCCTGTCCACTCTGGAAATGGTAGTGCTGAACGGGGACCTGAAGGACGACACGGTCGTTGTGACCAAAGAAATACTGGAGCAGTGTATTTCCAAAAAATCTCTGCTTTACGATAAAAACGGGGAAGAACATTATAATCTGATATCTGCGTTGCATAAGAGCATGCGTAACTCGGATCCGGATGCAGCGGTGTACTGGCTGGCCCGGATGCTGGAAGCAGGAGAGGATCCTCTGTATGTGGCCCGCAGGGTGACAAGGTTTGCCAGCGAAGACGTGGGCATGGCGGATCCCAGGGCGCTGGAAATTGCGGTGGCGGCGTATCAGGCCTGTCATTTTATCGGTATGCCGGAGTGTACGGTGCATCTGACGGAGGCTGTGGTGTATATGTCTCTGGCGCCAAAATCCAATGCTATGGAAGTAGCTTACAATACAGCCCGGGTGGATGCCCTGAATATGATTGCGGAGCCGGTTCCTCTTGTAATTCGCAATGCGCCCACCAAACTGATGAAAAACCTGAATTACGGCAAAGGGTATCAGTATGCACATGATACGGAAGATAAACTGACCAATATGCAGTGCCTGCCGGATTCCCTGTTGGGAAGAACCTACTACCAGCCTACAGAAGAAGGATTTGAAGCGCGCTACAAGGAACGGTTGCAGCAGATTAAAGAATGGAAACGGAAACACGGGGCGAAAATCTGATCCGCTTTCTCGGATGTCATCTGCCAACGCAGGGGCCGGCTTGGGAAAAATCAAGATACGGCAGGGTTAAGCCTGCTACACTAGAGTCAATATAAAGTCAATAGTCACTCAGGAGGCAATGTAAGAATATGGAATTCCCGGGAAAAAGCTTCTTAAAACGGCATAAAATCAGTGTTGCAGCAGCTATTGCAAGCGTTATCGTCAGTATCCTTGTCATCCTGGGTTTGCTGCAGTTTGCCAGACGGGGCGCTGCGTTCATCTTCAACCGGGAAATGCAAAAGCAGACGATGCTGCGGGGTACCATAACGGTGGAAACCCTTATGGCCCATATCACCGGAGATGTTAATTTCGAAAATTTAGTATGGAAAGAACCTGACGGGGATGTGATCCTTCATATTCCGGAAGGAAGCTTTCAAGTGCGTCTCTGGGACGTTATCACCCGCCGTTTTAAAGCAACTTCCATTCAGCATCTGACGCTGAAAAACGCTGTAATCTCTGTGCGCTTTAACGAGAATATGCAAGTTGATTTTCTGGACCAGAAGCAGGGACAAATCAGTCTGCCAAAGGCGGAAGCACAGCAGAAGACAGAAAAGAATACAAAACAGAAAACGAAACAGGATCCGGGACTGGATTTGGAAACGGAGTGGATCGAGGATCACGATTACGTTTATGATGAAGACGGCGTCAATTTTGACCTGGGCGCCCGCAGGCTGCGGTCGGTGATTGTGTTAGAGGACTGTCAGCTGGCAGCCCGCTATAAAAAGCATCATTATGTTTTGAACAATGTTAACATGAAGCTGGGACTCGATACGACCGGTATGTCCCATATTGACCTGTCCACCGGGAAATTTGGCGGAACCATGCAGGGCGGCGGTATGTCCATCTACGGTGAAATTAATTTTAAACCGGCTACCCCTGTGCTGGATGTGGATGTATCGCTGCGGGATGTGGATCCTTCCTCTCTGGGCTTTGGTATGAATGTCCATGATAATATGACGGTAGTGGTCAGAATGGAAGGACCGGTTACGGGGCCTATGGGCCGGGGAACTGTTAAAATGCAAGAACTGCATATTCCGGCATTGCATTTTACAGATATCATCGGGGATGTGAACTATGCCAATGGGATTTTCCGGTTTTCGGATGTCCATGCAAAAGTGTTTGGCGGAACCCTGGCAGCCCGGGGCGATTATGATATGAATACCAGGAGATACCGAATCTTCGGAAACGGAAAAAATCTGGACAGTAACAGAGCCTTGCGGAATTCTCACCTGTCCTGTCCGGTGGATTTGGATATAAGCCTTGAGTGTAAAGGGAATGCCCGAAGCACACTGACCACCGGGAATTTTAAATCCGGAAAGGGACATTACAGCCTTATTCCTTTCGACAGTCTGCAGGGACGTTTCAGCAACCGGTATAGGGATTTGCGCTTTTATGATGTAAAAATCATCACTCAGTTTGGGACCGTCAGCACGGATGCGTTCAGTATTATTAAAGGAAAACTCCATCTGAATAAGATTATGTTGATGGATCACGATACGGGAAAAGAAATGATGGTGCATGAGGGTAATAAGGGCAAAGACAGCAAAGACAATAAGAACAACAAAGACAGCAAAGAGAAGAAGGACAACAAAGAGAATAACAATAGCAAGAATAATAAAAACAACTAGGATAACTAGAAAACTTAGAAAACGCATTGATTGTTTCTCCAACAAGGAGCCAATGTGTTAAAGCGATTTATAAAGACTGAATTTTACAGGTGAACTATGTTGCATTTGTTATGCGTACCGGCAGGCTGCAGTGCTTCCTCTGATTTTTTTGCGAAAGCTTTGCAGCAGGAATACGGACGTTCCATGCTGGTTACATCTTCTACTGTTTTAGTACAGAAAGCCCGTATGCAGGGCGTTAATGCGGTCAATTTTGATTATCTGGCCAATGCGGTTCTGCGGCGGTGCGGGCGGTTACATGTGCGCCGGATCAGCCGTAAGGCACAGGAACTGATTGTGGGGAATATTCTGCAAGCGTTACAGGAACAGGGGCGGCTTCCCTATTTTGAGAAGCTGATTGCCAAAAAGGGCTTCCTGCGCTCTGTCACGTCCTTAATGGACCAACTGGGCAGCTGCGGAGTTACACCGGATGAAATTGCGGATGCGTTTGCCCACTGGGACGGGCGCTCCGGCTCATACAGGCAAAAAGACAGGGAGGCGGCAGAACTTTACCGTGAGTATATCCGTTACCTGATTGCCCATGATGTATATGATGTGGCCGGCATGTACCGGCTGGCGGCGGAAAAACTGGAAACACTGATACAGGCAGAGGGCGCGTTGCAATGGGACACCCTGTTCTTTATGGGGTTCTATCAGTTCGATGCCTGGCAGCTTTCCATTATCCGTTCCCTCAGCCAGCTCTGTGACGTCTGGATCGCATTGCCCTATGAAGCCGTAAGGCCTGAATTATACGGTGCTACGGAGTTTACATACGGGGATTTGATGCGGCAGGCTGTATTGGAACAGGTAACATTGCCTGCAGGGCCGCAACGGAAACCGTCCCTGCAGCATCTTGTAAGTACGTTGCGTGCTCCGGAAATAAAGCCGGTCCCGGCAGATTCCGCCATTGAAATCTGGCAGACGGAAGACCGTCAGGAAGAGATGCGGGCGGTGTTGCGTGACATCAAGAAACTGTTGCGCGGGCAAACGGTGAAGGCGGATGAAGTGGCTGTGGTCGTCCGTCGTATGGAAGATTACAGCGGACTGCGGGCACTGTGCGGTGAATACGGGATCCCGGCGCAACTCCGGGGCAGCGCAACGTTGGCAGCCAATCCGGTCTTCCGTTGTATCGTTACGCTGTTGTCATCCGTTTCCCTGCACGGGAGAGAACAGGCAGAGGCCTGGAGCGATTTGCTGGCACAGCCGCTGCAGCGCATTGCCCTGGGGCTTCCTACCCAGATTGCAACGGAAATCGCAAACGCACATTACTATACGGACTGTAAGACGTTTGTAACAGAGGCTTTGCAGAAAACAGGCTGTACTCCTCTTCAGGACCTTTGGCAGACCTTTACAGAACTTAAACCGGAAGCGACTGTAGAGGAATACTGTGAAAAAATCCTCGGCATTTTGTCCGTTGCAGAGTTAAAAGTCAAAGCAGGTCAGTTGTATAAAGAAGGGCAGATTACGCTGACGGGCTTCAAAAACATAGCCTGTGCCCATGACGCCCTGACCTTACTTTTGCAGAATCTGCCCCAGGATTACCTTGCCGGGGGCTGTGGTAACAAAAAACTATCCTGTGCCCTTTTTACGGAAGCGTTAACCGAGAAGGCGGAGGGTATATCCCTGAACCTTCAACCGGAAAATCAGGAAGGGATTGCAGTCCTGTCAGCCGTCAATCTGGAAGAGGCTGCTTTCAGGCAGGTCTATGTCCTGGGATTGAGGGAACACGAATTCCCTCTTTTTAAACATGAAAACTGGCTTTACAGCGACAGGGAACGGGCCGACCTTACCGCCCTGGGTATCGGGCTGCCTTCTTCCGCTGACGGATACCGGGAGGATATCCGTTTCTTTGCCAATGCCTGTGCTGCGGCATCAGAACGCCTTGTACTGACATTTTTTACCGATGACGAGCAGGGCGCTTCCCCTTATATCGCGGAAGTACAGTCTCTGTTTACCGATTTGAAGATTCAGGTGAAAAAACCGGAACGGGAAATCGCTGACAGCCTTTCGACCCGGGAACTGGAACTGGCGCTGGCCCGGGAAGGGCAGGCAGACTTTTTGCGGCAGCTGGCGGAAGGCATTACCGAAGCAGGTGGCAGCGACCGGAAACGGCTTACCAACGAAACAGGCTGGAACGGCAATCTGGGGGATCCGGAACTGCTCCGGCAGGTGGAACGGCAGATTGGGGACCGGTTCAGCGCTTCCAAACTGGAAACCTACCGGGGCTGTCCTTTTCGGTTCCTGGTGAGCTATGTGTGGCAGCAGCAGCCGGCGGAAGAAATGGAAGAGGATATGGACCCTGCCCGGCGGGGCAGTCTGCTGCACAAAGTGCTGGAAAAATTTATCAGCAATCATCTGGGGGAACCGTTGCAAACGAGCCGGCAGGAGGAACTGCAGGCAGAATTGGACAGGCTCTTTTCTGAAACCTGGCATGAGTTTGCGGAGCAGGGGCAGCTCTATGCGGGGGACTTCTGGCAGCATGACAAGGAACAGCAGCGCCTCCTGTTGCAGCAGTGGCTGCACAAAGAAATCGCTTACAGTGAAGCGGGATCCCTGCGGCCAGTCTATACCGAAATGGAATTCGGGCGTGGCAGCACTAAGCTGATGCCACTGGAAATCAACGGGCGGCGCATTTTCCTGAACGGCAAAATTGACCGGATCGACAGAGCCGGCAACTCATTTTATATAACTGATTACAAAAGCAGTC
Organism: Acidaminococcaceae bacterium; assembly: GCA_017443005.1. GTDB lineage: Bacteria > Bacillota > Negativicutes > Acidaminococcales > Acidaminococcaceae > Succiniclasticum. Next base: position 52,748 of record JAFSPK010000084.1, on the reverse strand, counting down.
AGGCTCCGAAAAAAGCGGATTTCCTGGATACGAATCTTCAGCTTCCCCTGTATATCCTTGCGGCGGACAGGCTGGTGGCTGCCAAAGAGGGCGGCACTGTCACCGGAGGCGGTTACTATGTGCTGAAGGACGGGGAACGGAAGGAAAGCTTTCTGTTTGTGAATGCGCAGGACGGGAAACCTCCCTGGCAGACCTATTCAGAAATGCAGGATACAGACGGGAACAAGATCCCGGTTACCGATATAACGGTTTTGCAGGAAAAAACGGAACAGGTTCTGGCAGATACCCTGCGTTGTATGGGGCAGGGAGGGTTCCGTCCCACACACACGGACAAGTGTGACGCTTACTGCCCGGCAGCGAAAATCTGCCGTTACCGAATTTTACAGCCGGATCCGGGCGGGGAGGAACGCCATGAGTGAATTGCAGTTTACGCCTGCGCAGGAAAGGGCGATTCATTGTATAGATACAAATGTTGCGGTCTCTGCCGGCGCTGGCAGCGGGAAAACCCGAGTCCTTGTGCAGCGCTTCCTGTACCTGATAAGCCGGGGGGCTTCCTATCCGGAAGAAACCGTACTTCCCCGTGAAATACTGGCGGTTACCTTTACCCGGAAAGCTGCGGCGGAGATGCGGGACCGAATCCGCAGGGAAATGGAACGAAAACTGGAAGCGGGGCAGGACCGGGCCTACTGGGAACAGCAGCTGAAAGGGCTGGACCAGGCCCAGATCGGTACTATCCACAGTTTCTGCAGCAGCCTGCTGCGGGCGAATCCGGTAGAGTGCGGTCTGGATCCGGACTTTACGGTGATGGAAGAAACCGATCATGACGAGTTTCTGGCAACCGAAGTCAGAAACAGGCTCCGCCGCCTGCTGCATGAACAAGACGAAGCGGCCTGCCTTCTCTGCGATGAATACGGCAGCCTCAGCCTGTTGGAACAGACCGTGTCTCTTTTGCAGAAAGGCTTTACGCTTACTGCGGGAACAACGGCCCATATTTATCAGGAAGCAGTGGCGGAATCAGACCGGGAAGCGGAAAGGCTGCAGGCCGTGCTTACGCCGGATTTTGTGTCAGCCTGTTCGCCCGTCAACCGGGCTTTACTGGAAGCTAAACTGGAGCAGATCCGCAACGCTTTATCCGATATAATTAAACAGGAAAACCTTGAACTCTTTCAGGCTGTTGGCAAAAGCCTGAAGCGCACAGGCAAAAATAAGGCCGATATAGACCGGGTCAAACAAGGGCTGGACCTTCTGCTGTCCCGTCCTATTAACCTGAAAGCGCTTTCTCTGGCGCCGGCCTGGGAAACCTTTTTGCTGCAGATGCAGGAAAACATCCGGATGCAAAAGCAAAAGCTGGGCCTTCTTGCGTTTGATGATCTGGAAGATTTTGCCCTTGCGCTTCTGGAAACGCATCCTGCTGTTTTGGACAAATGCAGACGGCAGTTCCGGTACATCATGGTTGACGAATTTCAGGATACCAATGATCGCCAGCGGCAGCTGGTGTATCTTCTGTGCGGGGGTAACAAAGATATACTGCAGGGAAACCGTCTCTTTGTGGTGGGCGATGGCAAGCAGTCCATATACCGCTTCCGGGGAGCGGATGTCAGTGTGTTCGCCCGGGTTCGGAATGAGATTACGGCTGCAGGCGGCGAGCTCATCCAGTTAAATGACAATTTCCGTACCGTGGACTCTGTACTGCAGCTTTGTAACGGAGTCTTCCCGGAACTCATGGGAACGGAAGAGACCCGGGATGTATATTATGAAGCTTTGCAATCTCACCGGGAGGCCGGACCGCAACCGGAGTTCTGCCTTCACTGTTATGCCAAAGATCTGTCTGCAGAGGAAGCCCGACGGGCGGAAGCAGATTGGCTGGCTATCCGCCTCAGGGAGTTGCACGGCGCCGGACTGGCTTACCGTGATATGGCCATCCTGCTGCAGAACATGACCCATGTTTCACTCCTGACAGAGGCCCTGCAGAAGCAAAAGGTACCCTGTGCGGTGGTTGACGGGCGGGGATTTTATGACCGGATAGAGGTACAGGACCTGTTAAACCTGTTTTCCTTTGCCGTCAATCCCCACGACAATCTGAACCTGGCGGGGGTTCTCCGTTCCGTTTATATGGGGCTGGATGACGAAACTTTGACCCGAATCTACCTGGCATTGGTAGAAATGAATAAAGAAAACCGGGCGGCTTCGCTATCTGGAACATCGGTAACAACGAATGGCACGTCTGCTAATTCCGGGACGGCGGAGACAGACAACAAACCAATATCCCTGTGGGACTTTTTGCTGAAGGTAAAAACGGATTTGGATTCGACAGCATCTGTTGATGGAGTGAGGAGCGCGGTATTGGCATTGTGTCTCAATGCAAAAGCGGCCCTGCACAGGGCTGTCACGCTTCTGAGGCAGATACTGTCTGCCGGCACTGTTCTGAATCTGCCGGATTTCTGCAGGGAACTGCAGAACCTGCTGCATCCGGAAACGATCCTTGCGATGCAGTGTGACGGGGCGGAACAGTTGGCGAACCTTCGTAAGTTTTTCCGGTTGGCGCACGAATTCAGCTCACAGAGACAGGGCGGCATCCGGGATTTTGTAACCCGGGTAACGCGGCTGCAAAAAGCAAAGAATAAAGAAGCGACGGCAACGGTGGCGGCAGATGACGCGGTGCAGGTGATGACCGTCCATAAATCAAAAGGGCTGGAATTTCCGCTGGTTGCCGTGCCTTATCTGGATGCACCGTTCCAAAACGATGACCAGAATGCAGTCTTTCATCCGGTGCTGGGCCTGGGTATCTCCCTTCGGGATGCGGCAGGCAAACTGGTTCCCGGTAAAGTGCTGGAGCAGATTCGGGAAGAGAATAAAACAAAAGAGGAGGAAGAAAAGATCCGCCTGCTGTATGTGGCTCTGACCCGGGCTAAAGACCGGCTGGTCCTGTCGGGTATCCGGAAAGATACAAAGAATCCTTCTACTGCAACCCATTGGCTCAACTGGCTGGATCAGGGACTGGAGTGTAATAGTACCCTGGCAGAGCGGAAAGAAATCCGGGTTGCGCCTTCCACCGTTTCCGGAGAAGGGGATACGTCTGCTTCTCCGGTGTCGGAGCTTTCGGAAGAGATGAAAAGGCATCTGCTGGAAGGAGCCGCGCCACTGGAAACCTACGGCGGTCGTGGGATGAACCGGTTCTCCGCTTCTTCACTGAATACTTATGACACATGTCCCCGAAGGTATTATTATCAGTTTATTGAAAATATACCGCCCCTGGATACCCGGGAAAAGCAGGGGAAGCGCCTGCCGCCTGATGTACTTGGCAGTCTGGTACACCAAGTGCTGGAGCAATACGCAAAATGGCGCATGGAAAACGGGTTTGCGGAGGATGATACCGTTTGGACGGCGTACTACCGGGAGGCGGCAGAAGAACTGGCCAACGGTCGTTTTGACCTGACGCAGGAGGCTGAAACCATGCTGCGCGAGTACCTGCATTCGGACTTATACCGTTCTTTTGCCTCCAAACAGAAATTTGCGGAATACGAATTCCAGGTGCAGCTGCAGGATGGGGAACATCGCTTTTTAATTACGGGATTCATAGACGCAGTGGCGGAAATCAGCCGGGGTGAACTGGTCATTATCGATTACAAATCCGGACAACCGCCCCGGGAAGGAGAAGTCCGTAACGGTTATGCCTGGCAGCTGGCATTATACAAGATGGCGCTGGAACGCCTGCTGCAAATAAAAGGAAAAGATTCTCTTTCAGTGACAGGGGCTTCCCTTCACTTTTTACGGAATCGGAGCGAGTGGGTTCTGCCCGGGCAGGATTATCGGCAGGAGATCCTGCAGGTTTGCAGGGAGATTGCCGGAAAGAAAAGGGAAAACGATTTTGCACATAATATGGAGCAATGTCCTTACTGCCCCTTTGCCTATATGTGCAATAAGTGAGTAGTAAATTTTTAGTGAAATATTAACAAAAAAGCACTATGGCAGATAAAATGTGGTACAATATGAATTGATAGGTAAAATAGACAGTTTATGGATATAGCTGTTAACGTATGTCATTGTAAGCGAAAAGGAGTGGTATAAATGGCAAATGTATCCCAGGAAACTATGATGTTTAAAAGAAACCGCGAAAAGACTCCGGTTGAGCAGACAATCCGGGAAGTCTGTGAAGCGTTGAAGGAAAAGGGATATAATCCCAAAGACCAGCTGGTGGGTTATCTGCTTTCCGGCGATCCTACCTATATTACCAGTTATAAGGATGCCCGTAATAAACTGCGCCAGTATGAAAGATATGAATTGGTGGAAGCCCTGCTGGACAGTTATCTTACATCGCTTCAGTAAAAGGATGGCATCTTGATGAGAAGCATGTCATTGGACTTAGGGAGCCGGACCATCGGCGTGGCCGTCAGTGACCTGACAGGAATGATAGCCAATGGGGTGGAAACCATACGAAGGACATCTCCGGAACGAGATTTTGCAAGGATTGGTGAACTGCTGAACGAATGGGAAGTTGGAGAGATCGTTCTGGGGTATCCCAAGAATATGAATGGAACGATTGGCGAAAGGGCGAAGCTTTCGGAAGCATTTGCGGAAGAACTGCGAAGCCGTTTTGCTGGCGTTACTGTTGTATTGTGGGATGAGCGGCTTTCAACGGTAGCGGCGGAACGCGTCCTGATTGATGCGGATATGCAGCGCAAAAAACGGCGCAAAGTTATCGATATGATGGCCGCCGTGGTAATACTGCAAAACTATCTGGACAGTAAAGTTCTGCGAGGCGGAACAGCGGTCCGGGACGGCAGTGACTGCTGATGACGGGAAACCGGGTTTGCCGATAGAACAGGTGAAGAAACGTGGAAGTAATTTCCTCAAAACAAAAAATAATCATGGGAGGGGCGCTGGCAGTTTTAATTGCCATTGCCCTTGTTATTAAGTTTGGCGGCGGCGCGGCTGCACGGATGGCAGAGCAGATGCTGAAGAGGCAGAACATCGTAGCCGGAACGCTGACATATGAAAAAATCAATGCCGGGTTTGCCGGAGATGTTGAAATACGGAATCTTGTCTGGAAAGCTCCAAACGGAGATGTGAAGCTGGAGATACCGCTGGCCACTGCTTCCGTGAATTTTTTTGATACGCTGCGTCAGGGTGGCGGTGTAGGCGCCGTAACCAATATCGTTTTTAACAGCCCCAGATTTTACGGAACCTATGAAGAAGGCAAGGGGCTTGACCTGTTAAACCTGCTGCTGCTTGCCGGCGATGAAAAAAAGCAGACGGACGGGAAGAAACAGGAACCTTCCAGGCCAACCAGATTCAGGGGACTGATTGAAGTAAAAGATGGGTATGTAGGGCTGAACTCTAACGGTAAAAAGGTTCGGCTGGATAAAATGAATGCCCAGATGACGTTTAAACAGTATCCCCAGCTACGGGCCAGCGCAACGGCCAGCAAGGAAAACTGTGACGTGGTCCTGAACATGGTCTATGAAAACGGGACCGCTCAGGTGACAGGGGAAGCGAAAAATGCTGCTGTGACGGACGTGCTTGCCATGTATCCGGATCTGAAGCATATAAAGGTTACATCCGGCGTCATTCCTACGGTAAATATTGCCGCATCTAAAGACCGGGATGGCTGGCACATACGGCTTGATGGCAAACCGCGTAACCTTTCCGGCCAGTTTTTCGGCATGACGTTTACCGAAGGGGAAGGAAGCTTTACGGCCGACAGGGATAAAACCGACCTGCATACGTTACAGGCCAATGTAAACGGTATGCCGGTCTTGCTGCGGGGTACGATTAAAAGCGGAAGGGCTACGCCTCTTCCTCCGGGTTTTGATTTGACGTTTTCCGCGGGTTATTTTAAAACGCAGGCTTTAAGCAAAGGCCTGAATCTTGATGATGCTTCTGTAGAATTCTCCGGCAAACTGACAGGGACGGCTGTGGAACCTAAAATAGAAGGGAACTTCAGAAGCAATTACCTGTATGCAGCGCCGTTGCAAATGAACAATTTACATGGTGAGTTTGTCTGGGACTCCGGCAAGCTGGTGCTGAAAAAAGCAGAGGCGCTGGGAGCCGGAACGAATGTATCCGTGAATGGCTATCTGAACCCTGTTACGGGAGAGTATGATTTTAATCTTTCGGGAAATAATCTGGATGCTGCTCAGATGACAGATAATCGGATCACCGGGGTCCTTCAGGCAGAAGCCCGCATTACAGGACGCGGTCAGGCTGACTCTGCGGCGGGTAACGGGCAGTTTGTCATGCAGAAAGGGCGTTATTATTACACAAAAGGCAATCTTCGGAGTGATGATATCCGGCTGTTGGAAGGTGATATTGTCATTCAGAACGGAATGTTTGGAACCCAAAATGCCATAATGAAGATTGGACGTACAAAATACAGTATTTCTGTGGTGGCAGGGGATAAGGATGCGGCCGAAATCAAGTTGGGGCAGAAAGTATCTTCGTCGCTGTTTTAAACATAGTATGACTTGATTATTCTGTCTGACTGGAAAGAACAGGCAGGAACAGTATACTGATAATTAGCAGGAATCCGGTAGTTTTATTATTCATGAAACAGGGAGGATCATTATGACTGAAAAAGACGTTGCGGAAGTAATGGAAGAAGAAACCATTGAGACCTTTGAATTTACGGATGAGGAAGGGCAGGATCATTGCTTTGTGGTAGAAAGCAGGTTCAAGGTTGGTAAGGACGATTATGTGGCCCTGCTGGAAGTAGATCCGTCTATCTTTGCAGAAGAGGAAGAAGAATGTGACAGTGACCACGATCACGCCCACCATGAAGAGTGTGACTGCGACCATGATCATGATGCAGGAGAGGAAGACGAAGAACCGAATATCATCCTGGCTAAAATCGTTACGGATGAAAACGGTGAAATCGATATCCAGGTTCCTTCTGACGAAGAGTTTGAAAAGGCAAGGATTGCCTATGAAGCATTGGAAGCATAACCAGTGTAAATAACATGACGGCATTATGACCATGCCCATGTAATTAAGACAACGGAGGAAACAGAGTTGTTTAAACGCGTAATCCCATTGTTGCTTGCCCTGACGTTGATGTTGGGACTGGGTGCTTATTGGCTGCTGTATTATACCGGCAACAATACGGAATTTGCGAAGGGACATCGCTACCTTGTTACAATCAAACCGGGGATGACTACGGCGGATATTGCCGATTTGCTTCACAAGAAGCATTTGGTGAAGACGCCGGAAGCCTTCCGCATGGAAGCGCGCCTGCGGGGACTGGCCGGAAAACTGGAAGCCGGACGATATGAAATTGTAGGCGGTATGTCCAACAGTGAAATTGTCAGCATCCTTTCCAAGGGGCAAACCTATAATGTCAAATTCACGGTTCCGGAAGGCTTTAATGTAGTGAAAACCGGACGCAAGCTGGAAGCGGAAGGTCTGGGCGATGCTAAAAAATTCGAAGAAGCGGCCCGGAATTATACTCCGTATCCCTATATGGAAACAAAAAATCCGGATGTCATTTTCAAAGCAGAAGGGTTTATTTTTCCTACTACCTATCAACTGGATCCGGATATGACGGAAAAGGATATTCTGGCGCTTATGGTCCGGACGTTTAATACGGAAATGAACCGGGAGAATATCCCGGCTCTGGCCAGGGAAAAGAACATGAACCTGCGGGATCTGATAAACCTGGCGGCCATGGTGGAACTGGAAGCTGTCTATCCGGAAGAGCAGGCCCGCATTGTCGGTGTATTCCTGAAACGGCTTCATATCTACATGCCTATCCAGTCAGATACAACCATCCAGTATCTGCTGGGCGCCCAAAAAGAAGAAGTTACCATTGCAGATACCCGGATTAAAAGTCCTTACAATACGTATCAGAATCCCGGCCTGCCTCCGGGACCTATCGCGTCCCCCGGCATAGATGCCATCAAGGCCTGCCTCAACCCGGAAGCTACGGAATACCTGTATTTTGTGGCGGAAAAGGATGGGCATCACCGTTTCACCAAAACCTATGGGGAACACCTGAAAGCCATTGCAGACATACACAAGGACGATACTAAATGAGACGAATACAAAAACCGGAGCTTCTGGCTCCTGCAGGCAATATGGAAAAACTCCATATGGCGCTGCTTTATGGCGCTGATGCGGTCTATCTGGGTGGGAAAATGTTCGGCTTGCGGGCCTTTGCCAGCAATTTTTCCCTTGCGGAAATGGATGAGGCGGTGGCTTTTGCGCACAGTCTCCATAAAAAAGTCTATGTGACGGTTAATATTTTTGCCCACAATGAAGACATCAACAATCTGCCGGACTACTTGCGCAACCTGCAGGCAATCGGGGTCGACGCCCTGTTGATTTCAGATTTTGGGGTGTGGTCCGTGGCCAGGGAAATCATTCCGGAGATGCCGCTGCATGTAAGCACGCAGGCTAACACCACCAACTGGGCGGCGGTCAAAGCCTGGGAAAATCTGGGCGCCAGCCGCGTAGTACTGGCCCGGGAGCTGTCGTTTACAGAAATGAAAGAAATCGGCAGCAAAACGGAAGTTGAGCTGGAAGCCTTTGTACACGGAGCTATGTGCATTTCCTATTCGGGGCGATGCTGGCTCAGCAGTTACCTGACCGGTCGGGACGGGAACCGGGGCGCCTGTGCTCAGGTTTGCCGTTGGAAATTCAATCTCACCGAGAAGAACCGTCCCGGTGAAGTATACGACGTGGCAGGGGATGAACAGGGCACTTATATCATGAATTCTAAAGACCTGTGCCTGCTGCCGTACCTGCTTCAACTCATGGAAGCCGGTATCTGCAGTTTTAAAATAGAAGGACGGATGAAAAGCGCCCATTATGCAGCCAGTGTGGTCAGCGTATACCGGAGGGCCATTGACGCCTGCTGGCGTGACCCGCAACATTACACAGTGAAGCAGGAATGGCTGGATGAACTGGAAAAGGTATCACATCGGCCCTATACTACCGGTTTTGCCCTGGGAAAACCGGATGCCACAGCGCAGGTCTATACCACCTCTTCCTATTTGCAGACACATGAATTTGTGGGACTGGTACGGGACTGGGATAACGGTCGGCTTACGGTGGAACAGCGCAATCACATGAAAGAGGGGGAGACGTTGGAAGTATTCTGTCCGGACGGGAGCCTTCGTACTCTGGTACTGAAGGAAATGCGGAATCAGGATGGAGAACCCATTGTTGCCGCGCAACATCCCCAGATGGTCTTTACCTGCCGGGCGGCGGAAAGCATACCTGAATCTTCCATCCTTCGCCGAAAGATACCGTAAGGAATGAGTTCGCATTCCTAAGAAATGTTGGATTTGTGGCTGAAAATATCTTTCCCAAATGGATGTCTGAAATTTATAGTGGCGCAATTGCCGAAAGTGTGATAAAATATTACGACATTACTATAGTGGCAGAAGAAGGATGTATTTTTATGGAACGAATCGGGAAGATATTTAAGTTCATGAAAGAACACGGCTTAGAATGTATTGCGATTAAGGATATCTATACTATTCGTTACCTTACGGGTTTTACAGGTGATTCCAGCATACTGTACGCGGATGACCGGGTCGCTGTACTGATTACAGACGGACGCTATACTGAACAGGCGCGTTCGGAATTAAAGTATTGTCGTGTGATGGAGTATAAGGCTGACCATAGTAACAGTATCTGGGAAACCGTGGCCGGACTGGTTGGAACTAACCGGAAGCTGGGTTTTGATGGGGAGGCATATTCTTATGAAGATGCCAAGGCACTGAAAACGTCGCTGCCGGAAACAATCGAACTGGTCAGTGTAAGTCTTCGTTCTTTGCGGTCGGTAAAAGATGAACGTGAACTGGAATGTTTGTGGCAGGCTTCCAAAATTGCCGACGGAGCCTTTGAACGGCTGTTAAAAGAAATCAAGGCTGGCATGACGGAAAAAGAACTGGCAGCCCGGTTGGAGTATTATATGCGAAGCCTTGGGTCGGAAGGTGTATCTTTTGACACAATCGTAGCTTCGGGTCACCGCAGTGCGCTGCCTCACGGAGCGCCGACAGACAAGGTGATAGAAGTAGGCGACTTTGTTACGTTCGATTTTGGCGCCATGTATAATGGCTACCATTCGGATACGACACGTACCGTTGTAATGGGCATGGCGAATTCCTGGCACCGGGAAATTTACACGGTGGTACAGGAAGCTCAGTATCGCGGCATGAAAGCAGCCAAACCCGGAATTACCGGGAAAGAACTTGACGCGGAGATTCGCGGGTACTTAGAGTCCAGGGGTTACGGTAAATATTTTAACCACGGGCTGGGGCACGGTGTAGGACTGGAGATTCATGAACTTCCGAACATTAACAGCAGAGGCGATATCCCGCTGGAGGAAGGCATGGTATTCAGTATCGAGCCCGGTGTTTATATTCAGGGCCGTGGCGGCGTACGAATCGAGGATACGGTGGTTCTTACACGGGAAGGGGCCCACAGCCTGACTACCCTGAAAAAGATCCTGACGGAGATTGTATAAAATTTTTATAAAATAATATATAAAAACTGATTTAATCAGACACACAGGAGGATGTATCTATGGTATCTACCAACGAGTTTAAAACTGGTCTGACTGTCACTATCGACAATGACCCCTGGCAGGTTGTGGAATTCCAGCATGTAAAACCGGGCAAGGGCGCGGCGTTTGTGCGGGCAAAAATGCGCAATCTGTCTACCGGCGCTGTTGTTGAGCGCACCTTTAATGCCGGTGAGCGTTTGCCGAAAGCAAATATTGAACGCCGCATCATGCAGTACTTGTACGAAAGCGACGGAAGCTTCGTATTCATGGACAACGACACCTACGAACAGACTGAACTCAGTAAAGAACAGATTGGCAACGGCATCAATTTCCTGAAAGAAAACATGGATGTCAAAGTCATTTCGTATCAGAACCGTATTCTGGGCGTAGAACTGCCGAACACGGTAGAACTGGTAGTTGTAAAGACCGAACCCGGCATTCGGGGCGATACCGCTACCGGCGGCAGCAAACCGGCCACCATGGACACCGGTTATGTTGTTAAGGTGCCTCTGTTTATCAATGAAGGGGATCATCTGCTGATTGATACCCGTAGCGGCGACTATATCCAGCGGGCATAACCGCCGGTACATGTGTGCGGTGGTGATGCTGCGCACGGCTGTCTGTCCAATTCACAGTTTATGAACTGAAAAGGACTTCTGAGAAGGAAGTCCTTTTTTTGTTAGGGAATTCGGGTTGTTTCCTTTAATTTTTATGCAGAGTATGGTATAATAATTCATAATTTAAAAATGGGGAAGTTTGTCATTTTGGAGGTACAGATGGCGGACGAAAAAGGGAAAAAACCATATCCGAACCAGCCTGATATGGATAGCCAGGCTGAAGAGGAAGAAGATTTGGGCTATATTGAACTTGCAGACGATGTGATTGCTATCGTGGCAAGCCTGGCTGCTCTTGATGTTCATGGAGTCGTGTCCATGAGTACAGGGTTCCGGGAAGGAATCAGTAACTTTCTGGGCAAGAAGAGTCTGGCTAAAGGGGTTCGTGTCAAAGTTACCGGGCGTAGCTGCCGGGTTGCAGTCTATGTGACAGTGGAATACGGCTGTAATATACCGGAGGTGGCCATGAAGCTCCAAAAAAAAGTGAAGAGCGCTATAGATGAAATGACAGAGTATACCGCAGAATTTGTGGATGTTCATATTGAAGGTGTAAGGCGCAGGGAAAAGAGTGAGCTGGAAATCAGCTTCAATAATCCGGATGAAGGGAAGCCGGGCAGTATTTTTAACTAGACCACGAGGTTACAGGAAGCCCGCCGGGCCTGTCCTGGAGAAAAACGAAACAGTTGGTTTGAAATAAGGAGTGAATGCTATGGGAATACCGGACCGAATTATATTGACCTTATATACATGCCTGATGGCAGTGTTTGCAGTGACGCTGATTATGATTACGATGGGAATGATCCCTCCTGACTTTTTCCGCAGAGTAATTGTTGCCTTGCCGGGAAACTGGGAGTTTGCCATTGGTGGCGCGATATTGTTCATTATCAGTGTGAGGCTTTTACTGGCGGGCATCGGTGTGCTGGGCGGAAGTAACTCACTGATTCTGGACGATGCGGATTCCGGCAAGACCGTTGTTTCCAAGCGGGCATTGGAAGACTATATCGCGGACATTGCCCAGGAAGTCTATGGAATCTATGGTGTGAAAGTGGTTGTGGAAATGGAAGACAAGACCACGATTAACGCCCGCATCCATGGTTCGCTGGAACCGGGGGTCAATGTATTTGAAATCACGGAGGAGGTCAAGGATAACGTTAGGGAGACCATCAAAAAGGTCGTAGGGCTGGAAGTAAAAAATATCGAATTGTTTTTCAAAAAGATAAAGAACAGCGGAAAGGAAAAGTGAGTTTAAGGAGGTACAGCGATGTTTAAAGATATATTCACCGACATCTGGCTTAACTACCGCGGCCGCTTCTTATGCTCGCTGACCGGTCTGGTCATCGCTTCGTTGTTTTTGACCGTGGGTTTCTTTCGGACGTTGTTTTTATTACTGTTTGTCGGCGGCGGCTTCTTTATCGGTTACAAAATTGATAAGAAGGAAGACCTGGCAGAATGGCTGGACCGGCTTCTGCCGCCGGGTTATCATAAATAACAGGCCCGCGTGAGCATCACATGCTGTGGGCAACATTTCGGACTGTCGTAAACAGAACGTAGAATAATAACTGAACGGAGGATTCATTTATATGATTCGCAGAGTCGCCAGGGAAATGGTGTTACAGAGTTTGTTCCAAATGGATTTTACCCAGGCCGAACCGGCGGAAGCGCTGGCTATTGCCCTGGAAGTACAGCAGGATGAAGAAAAGAGTGAAGAAGCGGCCAAAGCAGTAAAATATGCGGAAAAAGTGTTAAAAGGTACTGCGGAAAAACTGGCGGATATTGATGCCCTGATTGGGAAATATGCCATTAACTGGGATGTGAAGCGGATGCCTGGCATCGACCGCAACATTTTGCGCATGGCTGTTTATGAAATGCGTTTTGCTGAAGAAAAGGTGCCTGTGAACGTGGCTGTCAATGAAGCCGTGGAACTGGCCAAGATGTTTGGTACGGACAAATCCGCAAGATTCATCAACGGCGTTTTGGGCAAACTGATGCGTGAAGAAAAATAAAGAAACAAGACTTGCAGGTAAACAGGTTTGCTGCAGTAATGCAAAGGCAATGCAATGAAGCCTGCACGTCTTAACGGAAGAAGTACAGTATGACAGAAGAAGTTTACCTTGGTATCGATACCAGTTGTTATACCACCTCACTGTTTTTTATGAACCGACAGGGACAGAAAGTCGCTGAAGCAAGGCGTATTCTGAAGGTGAAACCGGGCGGCTGCGGACTGCAGCAGAGTGAGATGCTCTATCAGCACACCCGTAACCTGCCGGAGCTGATGGAAGAAGCGGTACAGGGACATGCGTTTTCCCTGCTGGGGCTTGGTGTTTCTGCTAGGCCCCGGCCCCGGGAGGATTCCTATATGCCCGCCTTTTTGGCAGGGCAGGGCTTTGCCCGTTCCCTGGCAGCGTTATACCGCATTCCCCTGTGGCAGATCAGCCACCAGGAAAACCATTTAGAAGCGGCAATGTGGTCAGCCAAAGGACCGGGTACAGATCGGTTCCTGTTCCTCCATGCTTCCGGGGGGACTACTGATTTATTGTTGGTTGAAAAAATGGATATGTTTGAACCTGGCGCCACAGGTGGTTTATCTGTGGCTGATATGGTTCAGGCCGAAGAGAATGCAGTCGGCACTGTAGCGCCGACAAATCCGAAAGAAAAAGTTGTTGCCAATTATAGGTTGACAGAAATCGGCGGCAGTCTGGACCTGCATGCCGGTCAGTTTGTGGACCGGGCAGGCGTGGCTCTGGGACTGGATTTCCCTGCGGGGCCGACTCTGGAAAAGCTGGCAGAGCAGCACACAGAGATTATGGAGGTTCCTGTTTCCGTACATAAAACAAACGTAAGCTTTTCCGGTCCCTGTACCTGGGTGCTTCGTCAAATCGAACAAAACAACTTTGCTGCAAATATTGCGGCCGGTGTACAGTGGGGACTGGCAGAAACCTTTGTCCGCATGATTCGGAACGGAGCAACGGAACATCACGTAAAAGATGTGATCCTGGCTGGCGGAGTGTCTGCCAATCAATGGATACGCAACCGCATCATCGAAAAACTGTCAAGGCGGCAGATAAATGTCTGGCTGCCGGAAAACCGCTACAGCGGTGACAACGCTTCTGGCTGTGCAGCTTATGCGCGGCGACAGCAGGAGGGGTAAAAAGACAGTTTCTCAGTACCGATATATATAAAACAAGATTCAGGCGCAGGCTGTTCACAACCGCAGGTTGCGCTTTATGACAACAGATTACAAACTTCTGGGAGAAAAACATGGCTGAAGTCCATACCTATACCGTCACGGAAATGAACCGCCTGATTAAAAATCTGGTGGAAGGCAGCGGTCTCGTTGCCAATGTGCAGGTTCGTGGCGAAATCAGCAATTTCAAACGCTACCCCTCCGGGCACTGCTATTTTTCCTTAAAAGATGAAAACGGCGTGTTGAAATGTGTCATGTTCCAGCGTCAGGCCCGGCAGCTGATAAAATATCCTGTCAACGGAGACACCGTTTTGGCCATCGGTCATATCGGCATCTACGAGCGGGACGGGGTGTATCAGCTGTACACGGATATGCTGATTGAAGAAGGTATCGGCAGTCTGATGCAGGCCTATGAAAAGCTGAAAAACAAACTGGAAGCGGAAGGACTGTTTGCTGCAGAGCGGAAAAAACCGCTCCCGGCTCACCCCCGGACCGTGGGTATCATTACTTCCCCGGCAGGGGCGGCAGTGCGGGATGTGATTACCGTGTCCCGGCGAAGAAATCCCGGGGTGAAGCTTCTGTTATATCCGGTGCAGGTTCAGGGCAAGGCCGCGGCGGGGGATATCGCCCATGCCATACGCTTTATGAACCGGCATCAGCTTGCGGATGTACTCATTGTAGGCCGGGGCGGCGGTTCCATGGAAGACCTGTGGGCCTTCAACGAAGAAATCGTAGTCCGGGCCATAGCAGCGTCGGTGATTCCGGTGATTTCTTCTGTGGGTCACGAAACGGATTTTACTCTCAGTGACTTTGCAGCAGACCGGCGGGCAGCTACGCCGTCCCAGGCGGCGGAACTGGCGGTAGAAGATACCCGGTTGCTACGGCGGCAGGTGGTGGACAAGAAGCAACGCCTGACCCTCGCCATGAACCGTATGCTGCAGCAGAGAACAGAGACATTGCAACGGCTTATGCGAAGCCGTATGCTGCAGGATCCTCTCCGCATCACAGACAGAGCGGAAGAGAGACTGGACAAAGCATTGATGAAGTTACAACATACATTGCCCCGGCGTCTGGAAAACCGGGAATTACGGTTACAGCAGGCCGTGAAAGCGCTGCAGCATCCGGAGAAACTGTTGCTTGAGCCGGAGCGAAGAGTACGGCAGGCTTTAAGAATGTTACAGCATCCCGAACATCTGCTGATCAAACCGGAACAAAGGCTTGCTACAGCACAGAAAGCCCTGTATAAACAAAAAACACTCTGGGAACCCTTCGAAATGAAATATCAGCGTACGTGGAATGCGCTTATTACACTGGCAAAAGAGCTGTCTGCGTCACAAGAACAGCAACTTTTATTGCTGGCCGCCCATTTGGACGCGGTGAGTCCCCTGAAGATTTTAGGAAGAGGATACTCCTTTACCAGTAATGAACAGGGAAAAATCATCAAATCTGCAAATGACGTGCACTGGGGCGAAGAAATCAGGACAAGGCTTCAAGACGGGGAAATCTGCTCCGTGGTGCAGGACGTCATACCAAGGACAGAGAGTTCAAAACCCGTTAACTAAACGAATAGAATAATAATCCAAGTTAGATACTATAATAGATTGATTCAGCAGTGTTTTCCTTTAAAAACAGAAAGGCGCGACGAATATGGCAGCAAAAAAGATTAACAAAAACATGAAATTTGAAGAAGCCCTGGCAGAACTGGAAGCCGCAGTGGAAAAACTGGAAAGCGGAGACCTGCCGTTGGAAGAGGCCATTGAAGAATTTCAGAAAGGCACGGAACTGAGCCGCATTTGCATGGAAAAACTGAAGGTTGCAAAAGCAGCCGTGCAGAAACTGGTAGTAAGTCCCGTGAACGATGATAACTTCCGTACAGAAGAGTTTGAGGAGCCGGACGAGGAGGAGTAATGCTTGCCGGTGCTTTTTGTGAAAGACTGCGTCAATGTCTCTCGACGTAATCCCACTGCGTTGGCGAGTCATTTCCTTGTCCTTCGCAAAAATCACCTGGCAAGCACACAGTCAACAACAGGAGGAACAGATGGACTTTCAGCAATACTACGACACCCGCAAAAAGCTGGTTAACAATTTTTTGGAGAAACGCATGGAAAAGCGGGGCATCTCCAACGTGGACGATGCCATGAAATACAGCCTGTTGGCGGGAGGTAAACGCCTGCGTCCCATTCTGCTGATGGCTACAGCGGAAGCGGTGGGAGCCAACGGCTACGATTTCCTGCCCGCAGCCTGCGGACTGGAAATGATTCATACTTATTCCCTGATTCATGATGATTTGCCCTGCATGGACAACGATGACTACCGGCGGGGCCGCCTTACCAACCACAAGGTTTTTGGGGAGGCCATGGCGGTGCTGGCCGGGGATGGTCTGCTTACTCTGGCTTTTGAAGTGATGCTGGAACAGCGAAACGTGAAGCCTTCTACCTTGGTAGAAGTAGTTCACGAAACCGCCATGTGCGCCGGCAACTTTGGCATGGTAGGAGGACAGGCCCTGGATCTGGACGCGGAGAACCGGCAGATCACGGCCAAAGAGTTAAAGACCCTCCACGAAGGAAAAACCGGAGCCATGTTCATCGCAGCTGTGCGGGGGGGCGCCCACCTAGCGGGAGCTACGGACGAACAGCTCCTTGCCCTGACACGTTTTGCGGAACTTATCGGCCTGGCCTTCCAGATTGAGGACGACATTCTGGATGTGACCAGTACCGCGGAAGAACTGGGCAAACCCATCGGCAGCGACGAGAAAAACAACAAGTCAACCTATGTTTCACTTTTCGGACTGGAAACGGCCCGGAAGATGGCAGATGAAACGACAAAAGAAGCTCTGGCCTGTCTGGATTCCTTTGGGGAAAATGCAGAAGCCCTGCGGGAAATCGCTAAGCTGATGACCAACCGTAAGAACTGAGCGCGTGTTGCTCATTCGCTGCAACATTGCTGTTCAGGCAGCGTAATCTACAGGCGCAACGCATATTGCGCCAACGTTTCACATAACTCTCACACGGTGACGCACAGCGTCTTTGCCGCCTCTGTGGCGCAGGCGCTTTCGCGGCGCCACATAACAGGAATCAACTGAAAGGTAAAACTCAATGTCTGATAAAATTCTGGACAGAGTCAACAGCCCCCTGGACCTGAAAACTCTCACACTGGCGGAAATGAATCAGCTGGCGGCGGAAATCCGGCAGATGATCATTGAAGTCGTGTCCAAAAACGGTGGGCACCTGGCTCCCAACCTGGGGGCCGTAGAACTGACCATTGCCCTGCACAGGGTCTTTGACTCTCCCAAAGACAAGCTTATATTTGATGTAGGACATCAGGCCTATATTCATAAAATTTTAACAGGACGAAAAGCAGCCTTTCCCACCTTGCGCAAGTACAAAGGCCTTTCCGGCTTCCCCAACCGGCAGGAAAGCGAACACGACGCCTTCGGTGTGGGTCACTCTTCCACGTCCCTTTCGGCGGCGGATGGCATTGCGGCGGCCCGTGACCTGAAAGGCGAGGACTTTCAGGTGGTGGCTGTCATCGGCGACGGCGCCATGACTGGCGGTATGTCCTTCGAAGCCCTCAACCATATCGGGGATACCAAGCGAAGGCTCATCATCATCCTCAACGATAACGAGATGTCCATCTCCAAAAACGTGGGAGCCATGTCCCAGTACCTGTATCAGCTGCGTACGGGCGAGACCTACAACAAACTGAAGCACAATCTGGAAAACTGGCTGGGGGACATGAAGCACGGCGAGGATGTGCTGGAGGTCATCGACCGGGTGAAAGGCGGGGTGAAATACCTGGTATCCCCCGGGTCCATATTCGAATACCTGGGCATCAAATACTTCGGCCCCGTGGACGGCCATGATATCGAAGCGCTGCTGCCCATGCTGACTGCAGCCAAACGGGAAGACGGCCCGGTACTGATTCACGTCATCACCAAAAAAGGCAAGGGCTACGCCCCTGCGGAAGAACGGGCCAACGAATTTCACGGAACAGGTCCCTTTGATATTGCTACCGGGAAGAAAATCAGCAAACCCGGGGCTCCGCCTACTTACACCAGCGTCTTTGGCAAAACCCTGGTGGAACTGGCGGAAAAAGATAAATCCATTGTAGCCATTACGGCAGCTATGCCCGACGGCACCGGAACCAACCTGTTCGCTAAACGTTTCCCGGACCGCTTCTTTGACGTAGGCATTGCGGAACAACACGCGGTGACTTTCGCAGCAGGGCTGGCTACGGAAGGCATTAAACCTGTGGCAGCCATTTACTCTACCTTCATGCAGCGGGCTTACGATCAGGTGATTCACGACATCTGCATGCAGAACCTGCCGGTGAAGCTGTGTATGGACCGGGCCGGCCTGGTAGGGGACGACGGCTACACCCATCACGGAGTGTTCGACTATGCCTATCTGATTCCCATGCCCAACATGACAGTGATGGCGCCTAAAGACGAAAACGAGCTGCGGCATATGCTGTGGACAGCCATAGAATACAACGACGGTCCTATCTCCCTGCGCTATCCCAGAGGCAGCGGCGTGGGAGCGGACCTCAGTGAACCCTTGCACACACTGCCCATCGGTAAGGCGGAGACCCTGCGGGAAGGCAGCGACCTTACCATATGGGCTATCGGCAGTATGGTGGCGGAAGCCGAAAAGACCGCGGACCTGCTAACCGCAAAAGGTATCAGCGCCGGTGTAGTGAACATGCGCTTCGCCAAACCTCTTGACGAGGACCTGCTTTGTGAAAACGCAGCCAAAACCCACCGTATCGTCACCATGGAAGAAGGGGTATTGAAAGGCGGCGTAGGGGATGCAGTGATGGAAGCCCTGAACAGTTACGGTCTGTTGCATATGACCGCCGTGCTGCCCTTTGGCATTCCGGATAAATTCATCTCACAGGGTGACAGGAAACTGTTGCTGCATGACATCGGGCTGACGCCGGAACAGATGGCGGAGAAAATCTCTCATTGGTTATAGAAGTGATTCATATGGATAAACCGAAAAAGATCCGTCTCGACATTTTTCTCGTAGAACAGGGCTTTTTTGAAAGCCGGGCCCGGGCACAGGCAGCCATCATGGCGGGACAGGTGCTGGTGGACGAACAGAAAATTGATAAACCGGGTACCGCCGTGAAAACGGAAGCAAAAATCCGTCTTCTGGGGGACCAATTAAAATATGTAAGCCGGGGCGGGCTGAAACTGGAAAAAGCCCTGCAGGTGTTTCCCGTGACAGTAACCGGTAAAGTGATGGCAGACATCGGCGCTTCTACCGGGGGCTTCACAGACTGTGCCCTGCAGAACGGGGCAAGCAGAGTCTACGCCATCGACGTGGGGTACGGTCAGTTGGCCTGGAAGTTGCGCAATGACCCCAGGGTCATCAACATGGAACGGACTAACGCCCGCACACTGGACGAGCACAGTCTGCCGGAACAATTGGATGCGGCCTCTATCGACGTGGCCTTCATCTCGCTGGATAAGATTCTGCCTGCGGTGAAAAAACTGCTGGCGCCCGACGCCTTTGTTCTTGCTCTCATCAAGCCCCAGTTTGAAGCAGGAAAGGAACACATCGGCAAAAAAGGCGTGGTGCGGGACCCGGAAGTGCACAAAGAAGTCATCCGGCGCATCATTACTTTGGCACAGGAAGAAGGATTCACTATCGGCGGTTTGGACTTTTCTCCGGTAAAAGGGCCGGAAGGAAACATCGAGTATCTGTTGTACCTGACTACCGGAAGTGGGACAGGGGCTGGCAAAGTTGATGGGACACAAGCGGGTCGGGACAAGGTTGTGCCGGAAGTGCAAAACACTGCACTGTCCATCGACATTGATGCTATTGTAACCGCTTCTCATGCTGCACTGGATAAGTAACTCAAAAACGCAGTATCCTGTATTGCAAATGCTTATTCAGCACTCCGGGTAATTTACTAAAAATAACCGCAGATGCTTCCGGTGCGGCTGCGGTGTCAAAGGAAGTAATCATGGATAACATACGTCTTGGGATTTTCCCCAACATGAGCATCGTCAAGGTGCGTATTCATTTTGAAGCGATTCTGGCTCTGTGCCGCAAATACAAGATCACGGTAGTACTGCCGGACAAGCTTGCGGAAATGTACAGTCTGGAACCCTTTGCCGGACGCAATTCCCAGCTGACGGCAGCTGTTTCTCTGGGAGGTGACGGCACGTTCCTGCGCATGGCCCGGGATATGGTGAAAATCAATGTGCCGGTCTTCGGCGTAAACTTCGGCCATCTGGGATTTCTGGCAGAAATTGAATATGATACGATGGAACAGGCGTTCCAGCTGCTGACGGATGGCAGGTATTCCATTGAAAAACGCTGTCTGTTGCAGGCCCAGACCTTTGCGGAAGGCAGAAAGACGCCGCAAAACGAGCTGGCTATCAACGAATTTGTAGCAGCCCGCAGTAACCTGTCCACTACCAACCACATGGAACTGTATATCAACGGGAAGCCTTCCGCACGGTATGCTGCGGACGGGCTCATCGTGGCCACAGCCACCGGTTCTACTGCCTATTCGCTTTCCGCAGGGGGGCCTTTGGTACAGCCTGGAATGGACGTCATGGTCATCACACCCATTTGCGCTCACTCTCTGGCCACACGGCCTCTGGTCATTCCTGCTACGGAAGAGGTGGAAATCCGCCTGCTGCCCCGGAACACCAGTCCCATGGCCCTTTCGGCTGACGGGATACCGGTATGCGAAATCGGACAGAAGGATGTTGTGAGAATCTCAAAGAACCGCCAATTTCTGCGACTGTTACGGCTGACAGATAAGAGTTACTACGA
Source organism: Acidaminococcaceae bacterium (assembly GCA_017443005.1). GTDB lineage: Bacteria > Bacillota > Negativicutes > Acidaminococcales > Acidaminococcaceae > Succiniclasticum. The sequence continues at coordinate 31,652 of JAFSPK010000084.1, read as the reverse complement.
GACCTGGCAGGAAAAACTGATAAGAGACTTGTAAGCTTGCCGTTTTTATCTATGGCTGCGTTGTTTTCTTGACGTAGTGCCACAGCGGATACGATTCATTCCTTGTTTTTGGCACAATCAAACGGCAATCATTCTTTTACTTTTACAAGGAGAGATGTCATGAAAAAGCAGGAACGTCACCAACTGATTCGAAATTTGGTAGAAACAAGACATATCGAAACACAGGATGACCTGGCTAAAGCCCTGCAGGAAAGCGGCTATCCGGTAACCCAGGCCACGGTGTCCCGGGATATAAAAGAACTGATGCTGATCAAGGTCTCCGACATGAGAGGCGGATACCGCTATGCCTTTCCTAAGGAACGCAGCCATATGATGTCCTCCGAACAACTGGAGCGACTGGTGCGAAACTCCGTGATTTCTGTATGGGCGGGAGGCAATCTGGTGGTGCTTCACACTTTACCGGGAACTGCCCAGGGTGTAGCGTTTGCGATTGACAGTATGAAATGGGTCGGAGTCATGGGTACCGTGGCCGGGGACGATACCATCTTCGTGGCTGTGGAAAACGACAGCGTAGCGGCGGATTTTGCCAACTATTTTAAGGAGACGAATTAATCAGTGTTTCCTTAAGTTTAAAGAATTAAAAGGAAGATGATATATCAATATGTTGCAATCATTGCACGTGCATAATTTTGCATTAATTGAAGACGCAAAGGTGGATTTTGACCGTGGCTTTACGGTATTTACCGGAGAGACCGGCGCGGGTAAATCCATCCTTGTCGATGCGTTCGGCATCGCCCTGGGAGGCCGGGCTGCAGCCGGCATGGTCCGTACCGGCACTGATGCTTTCTGGGTACAGGCTGTCTTCGATGTACAAGATGAAAGAATCAGTGCACTGCTACAGGAACAGGGCATTGAAGCAGATGATTTTTTGTTTTTAAAACGCAGAGTGACAGCTGCCGGGAAAAGCCAGAGCAGTGTCAACGGCATCCCGGTGCCTTTGGCAGTGTTGAAACGATTCGCCGAATTGCTGGTGGATATTCACGGGCAGCACGAAAACCAACTGTTGCTGCAGTCCAAAGCGCCAAGGTTCTTTACAGATGCCTTTGGAGGAAAGCAGGCAGAACAGGTGTTGGGAACATATCAGGCGAAGTACGAAGAATATGAAGCGGCCCGGGAGAACCTGCAGAAACTGGAAGAGCAGGGAAGCCAGAGGGAACGCCTGTTGGATCGACTGGCTTGGGAGATACAGGAAATCGGGGACGCCAATATCAAAGTGGGAGAAGAAGAAGCCTTGAAGGAAGAGGCTAAATTGCTGCAAAACAGCGGAAAGATCCTAAACGCCCTGCATCAGGCTTACGAAATGCTGGAGCAGGAAAACGGTGCTTTAAGCCAGCTGGCGGAAATCAGAGAACAAATTGCCGCTGCAATCCGTTATGACAATCGTTTGCAGGCTGTGTATGAAGGGATAGACGGAGCATGGATTGCCGCAGACGACGCCTGCGGCCAGCTTCAGAACTATGTGGAAAACCAGAATTTTGATCCAAACCGGATGACAGAAGTGCAGGAGCGGCTGGATCTTTTGTACCGGCTGCAGCGTAAATACGGCAGCAGTGAAGAAGCGGTGCTGGCTTATCTGGCTCAGGCTAAAGAACAGCAGGAACAACTGCAGGATCTGGACAACCGCATTGCCAATGCACAGAAGGAACTGGAAACAATAACGGCAGAACTGACTTCCAAAGCTAAAGCCCTGACGGTTTTGCGAAAGCAGAATGCGGAAAAGCTCTGCAGGGACGTGGAGACTCACATTCATGACCTTGCCATGCCGGACGGTAAATTGCAGATTGCTTTTACGGAAAAACCGGATTTTTCCATAGAAGGCAAAGACCAAATGGAACTCCTGTTTTCCGCCAATGCAGGGGAACCTTTGCAGCCCCTGGGGCGAGTGGCATCCGGCGGTGAATTGAGCCGCCTGGCTCTGGCCCTGAAAACCGTACTGATTGGTATCAGTGGAGTCAATACGATGGTGTTCGATGAAATCGATACCGGAGTAGGGGGCGTCACAGCCCAGAAAATGGCCGAGAAACTGGCGCTTATCGCCCGCCGGGGGCAGGTGATATGCATAACGCATCTGGCCCAGATTGCGGCTTTCGGAGACCGGCACATCCGGATTCGAAAAGAAACAAAAGAAAACCGGACCAGAACCAGTCTGACCACGTTGGATGAAACAGGTAGAGTAGAGGAACTGGTTCGCATGGCTGCCGGGGAGCACAACACCAAAGCTGCGGCAGAAAGTGCGGCCGCGCTGCTTAAGGCCGCTGATAAATTTAAAAACAGTAAGCAACTGCTGTTTTGAAAAGAGGAATGAAAATGTTAAAAAAGATGAGTGATCCAGCATTAGACGAAACTTTTGTCAGCAGCAAGCCCGCTTTTGACGGCCGACTGCTGCATGTACATGTAGACACGGTGCGCCTGCCCAACGGTCGTACTACCACACGGGAAATGGCAGACCATCAGGGCGCCATTGCCGTGGTACCCATCCTGCCTGACGGCAGTATCATCTTCGTGAAACAGTTCCGGTATCCCATGGGTACGGTTATGTACGAGATTCCGGCCGGGAAAATTGATCCGGGAGAGGACAAAGACGTCTGTGCCGTGCGGGAACTGTCGGAAGAAACCGGGTATGAGGCGGACCATTGGGAGTATCTGGGTGTTATTGCCACGACTCCGGGCTTTACTAATGAAGTGATTTATCTGTATGCGGCTACGGGCCTTCACCGTCATGAGCAGCACACGGATCCGGATGAGTTTATAACGGTGGAAGCGATACCGAAAGAACAATTATTGTCAATGATTGAAGACGGTACCTTATATGATGGTAAGTCGCTGGCTGCATTAGGAATTTTATCCATGAAAGGAAAAATTTAACAGACTGAGACCTCAGCGATGAATTCTTCATAGCGCTCCCCGCTTATTCAGAATCCCCCGCCGGGGCCAGGAGTTTTGCGAATTAATTACCATGGAGGTACTATGAAACACTTACTTACGATTGCCGGCAGCGACAGCAGCGGCGGCGCCGGCATTCAGGCTGATCTCAAAGCCTTTGCGGCCCATGGCGTGTTTGGCATGAGCGTGATTACAGCGGTGACGGCGCAAAATACCTGTGGCGTTACAGCGGTACAGGATATCACTCCCGAAATCATCACAGCGCAAATTGATGCCGTGTTCAGTGACATACGGGTAGATGCTGTAAAAATCGGTATGGTTTCACGACAGGAAAGTATTCATGCCATAGCAGAGGCCCTGAAAAAGTGGAAACCGCCGATAGTGGTAGTAGACCCTGTTATGATATCGAAAAGCGGGTATCCGTTGCTGCAGCCGGAAGCCTGCGACGCTTTAATTAAGGAATTGCTGCCTTGTGCCACGCTGCTGACTCCCAACCTGCCGGAAGCAGAATCCATCTGTGGTTTTTCCATTTGCACCGAAGAGGACATGGAAAAGGCAGCGGCCTGCATTATCGGTTTGGGAGCCAAGGCCGTACTGGTAAAAGGCGGACACCTGGAAGGAGAACGGGCCGACGATTATCTTTACGACGGCAAAAATGGAACCTGGTTTCCGGGCGAAAGGATTCAGACCGAACATACCCACGGAACCGGTTGCACCCTTTCCAGCGCATTAGCATCCAACCTGGCCAGGGGCATGGACCTGACGGAAGCCGTTACGGCAGCCAAAGCTTACGTGACCACCGGCATCCGGCATGGCATTGCGTTAGGGCACGGGCATGGTCCTGTGCATCACTTTGTAGAGATGTGGAAGAATGCAGAGTAAAAACAGGAATGCCTCTGATTCTTCACATAAACAGTTTACCTTTCTTTCACTTTATAGTATAATATAAACTATATAAAAAAATTGGGACACTGCTTTTTTAGTGGTGTCCCGTTGCTTTTATGTGGTTGGTTTTCAACATTTTTTCAACACATTCGTTTTTTCGTGTGTAATTTAAGTTTGGCTAATTTTTGTTTTGTTTAGTATGTGTCATACATTTTATTTTTTGTGCAGGTTCTTTTTGTATTGTTCAATCATGACCTGGTTGTAGTTGGGTGTGGCGTGGCTGTAAACTTTCATGGTGATGGACGGGTTGGAATGTCCGAGTATGCGGCTTACTTCCGTAATCGGTGTGTTCATTTTCAGCAGGTTGGTCGCGCAGGTGTGGCGCCAGCAGTGGATCCGTTTGTGGATTCCTGTTTTTTTGCATACTTCCTGCCACCAGTATCGGATTGCCGCATAATTTTCGTGTTGGTTTTTTTTGGTTTCGAACAGGAACTGCGTTTCGTTTTTTTCTTTTCTTTCTTTCAGTAACTGCAAGGTCTTTTCCGATAAGATTGGTATCAGCCGTTCGCCTGACCTTGTTTTCGTGCTGTCACCCAGTTTGTTTTCCGTCAGTGTTTTTTTGACGTGGATTTCCTGTGTTTTGAAGTTGATGTCTTTCCATTCCAGTGCCAGCAGTTCTCCTATTCTCATGCCGGTTCCGTAAAGCATCCGGACCAGAAGAAGTAAGGAATCTTTTTGTTTTGGGTATGCTTTTCGTATGGTGTGTAGTATAGTTCCCGTTTCCCTTGGTGTGAAGACGATGATTTTCGGTGTTTTGATTCGCGGCTTGGTGATGTTTTGCATGATGTTGTATTTTAATTTCCGTTCTTTGTATGCCATTCGAAATGTGCAGGAGAGCATGGAATGTAAGATGTGTATGGTGTTTGGTTTATAGTGGTCTATCAGGTTGTCGTATAGCTTCTGAATGTCTTCTTCCTGTATCTGGCTGATTGGCCTGTTTAATAGTGTTTCCGGCAGCATGACGCATGCGGATTGGCTTCGTTTGAGTGTGCTGGGCAGTACGCTGTTCTTTTTTGTTTCCAGGTTTTTGATAATCCATTTTCCTAATGGTTCTTCTTCTTCGATGAATTCCTGGTTTTTGGTTATATTTATCTTGTTCAGAAATTTTTTGGCTTCTTTTTTCCCTTTTGTTGTGAGTGGGAAACGGCTGCAGGAATGGATTTTGTTGTCCGGGCCTGTCCAGCGTACCGTGTATCGTTGGATTTTATTGTTGACTGATATGGATCCGGTCCCGTATTCTCTGCGGGTTTGGATTTGTGTTTTGTTTTTTTTCATTGTATTTTTTTCTTAATATATAATATTTCCTTTTCTTTTACATATTTCTTTTTGTTTTACATCTATACATTCTATGGTAATTGTTTTGTGTTAATTAAGTGTTGACAGAAATATGGGTTTACGTTTATAATATTTGCAGTAGCACAAATTGACTTATTTGTTTTTTAATTTTGGTAATCTTGAGGTTAATTATGGTTAAATTGGTTAATGCGAAAGAATTTGCTGAGATGTGTGGTTTTCCCCTGTTTACGATTCGCAGGTATTGCCGTGAGGGTAAGATTCCTTGTTGGAATTTTAAACGCAGGTACCTGATGGACCCGGATGCCGCGTTTGCTGCTATGAAAGAATTGCAGTATAAGCCGGAGAAGGTTTCGGATAGTTCGGTTTCCGTCAATAATATTTTGGCTCGTGCAAGGGCTAAAGTCAGGAAATCGTCTGGCAGCCGGGTTTCGTCAGGTTCTGGTCTTTCTTATCATGAACAGATCCGCAATCTGTAATACTTTTTTATTCGTCGGTGTTTTCTTCGGTTTCGTTGGCCATGTTCATGGAAACTAATGCCATCTTGGCGGTTTCCAATAGGTATTTCTTTCCTTTTAGGTTTAGTCTGTTGTAAATTTCCATTAGCTGTCTGGATCCTTCGCTTTCTGGTTTTGGTTTTTCAATCCATTCGAATGGCAAAAAGCAGCTTAGCCAGGCTGGGTCCACGTTTAAGACGTTTGCGATTCGTTCTATGTATGATTTGTTTGGTACGCTTTTGCCGTTGATGTACAGGCTCAGGGTGGCCGGGCTGATGGGTTTTAATCCTTTGGTTTTGTCTTCGGTCAGCGCTGCTACTTCCTTTGCATTGTATCTTCTTTTTTTAATGATGTAGTTGAGTCGGAACGCAATGGAATCTTTGTTGTTCGGGTTTCGGTTTTCCATTTCCATGATGATGGTCTTCATGCTTTTTTCTTTCATTTAGTTTGCCTCCTTTTTATTTTATTTGCGATTACGTAAATATTATAAGGCATTCTTAAACAAAAATCAACCATTAATTTGTGTTGGCACAAATAAATTTATTTATTACGATTTTGGAGGTATCTATGCGTCGTAAAAAAGAAGTGTTTGATTCGCCTTGTGAGTTTGATTTTCGTATGTTGCGCGTCCGTCTTTATCAGCTGAAGATTTTTAAGGGGTTTGAAAAGACTGATGTTGCCGATGAACTTGGTATTTCGGCTACGGCTCTGGAATACAAGCTGTGTAATTCGACTCCTTTTACGGTTGCTGAGATTGCTAAACTGATTCAGATTTTAAATCTTTCGCCGGATGAAGTCGGTCCGCTTTTTTTTACCCTTTTGGTTGACAAATAACTAATTTGGTTTAACTATTAATAATTATTTGTTTGATAGGAGAACAAGTGTAGGCTTATGGGTAATAGTGATCGTATGTTGGATGAAAAGACCAGGGATGGTTATTATTGTCTTGCGATTGCTTTGTTTACCGGTTGTACGGTAGAGAAGGCTATTGCCTTATATGAAAATGAATCTGTCTGGGTTACGGATGATATTTTGGACGAGATGGTTCACATGCGTGAGGTGGAAGGTTTGTCCTTGCAGCAGATGGCCCGTATTTATGGTCTTTCCAAAACCCAGTTGTTGTATTATCTGAATAAGGCTGAACTGAGAAAGCTTGGTATTCGTCCTTCTTCTAAGGACGTTTGAATAAATTTATTGTATGTACGGAGGAGTCGGGTATGGCTATTGCAAAAAAACTTTATTTTGACGTGTCCTGGATTGATATGTGCCATGATCTGTCTTTTGAACAGATTGGGATGTTGATGCGTAATTTTATGGATTATACTGCAGGTCTTGTGGTTTCTGACCTGTCTTCTGTAGATTCTTATCTGGCTTCCTGTTGGGTTACGATGAAGGATGCGATTGATGTTGAAAAGGCACATCGTGAGGCGGTATCAGCTGCCCGTAAGGTAGCTGGTTCGTTAGGCGGCAAAAAACGGGCTTTGAATTTTCATCGTCCGGATGGTGTTCAGAAACCGGTTCCGGTTCAGTCTGAAGGGAAAGGGGCTGAAGCTCAGGTGCCGTTGTATTCGGATACGGTACTTTCTGATAGTGCTTCTGCACGTATGGGTGGTGTCCGTGTGCTTCCGGTTGTTACCAAAGTTCCTGTAAAAGAGTCTGTTTTGACTAGTCAGAAGTCCAATGTGATTCAGTTGTCTGTATTTGCCAAGGAGTTTTCCAACCAGTGCTGTCAGATGCTGTCGGCTGTAAATTCCAGTATCCAGATGCTGGGGTCTGTTGTGTCTTCGGTTTCCGGTGCGTCCTGTCAGGAAATTGATTTGTTTGGTGGTCCGGTTTCGTCTCCTGCTGTTGTTTCTACTCCGGTTATGGTGGTTCCGCATTCGGATTCTGTAAAATCGGAAGTAAAGGATCAAAAGCCGAAAGAAGAAAAACCGAAAAAAGCTAAACGTTCTTCCCGCCGGACGGTGTATGTTGACCCTCCGAAAAGTTCTTCTCTGATTGATGAGTCTCCCCGTAAACGGTATGGTGAATTTGAAAACGTGCTGCTGACGGATAAACAAGTTGCGAAGTTGAAACAGGAATTTCCGGATACATGGGAAGACTGGATTCGCCGGTGTGATGAATATTGCGAACTCCATCATAAGGAATATGATAATTACCTGATGACGATTCGTAATTGGGCCCGTAAGGATAAAGAAAAGGGAATTGATAAGCCTGTCTTGTTCTCTGTTAATAAGAATAAGACGGAAGATGTTTATCCTGCTGATAAACTGAAACCGGAAGAAATCCCCTTTTATTCTGAAGCGGAAGAAAAGGTTCATATGGAGTTTGTTGCTCTTGATGAGGAAGACCGTCGTCGTGTGAAAGAGATGGGACGTCGTATGCATGTGATTGCCGCCCAGGAAGGGATTGACTATGATACGGCGGATTTGGATACCCAGTCACGTATTGCTCAGCTTGCGATTCGTCAGGTGCGGCAGGATGAACGTGACGGGAAGATTTCGTTTGCTTGTGATTCTGTTGTCCATGATTCAGCTAACGGGGAGGTGTGATTTTGGAAGAGTTCAAGGTTCAGTCCTCGGCTCCTTTACGGGATTTGTCTGATTTACGTGACGGGCAGGACCGTATTGCGGATCTGGCTCAGAAAGCGTTATTCGCTAATAAGTCCGAAGGGGATTTTGAAGGCGCTGATGGGTTATTGTACTGCGGTGTCTGTCATAAACCGAAATCCCGTAAGGTTTTTAAGAAGGACGGTTCTACCTGCCTGATTGGGGCCGATTGCGATTGTATGGCTAAAAAGAAACGGGAAGAAGAGGAAAAGATGCTGTATGACGCGATTCAGGCTTCTCAGTCTAAATTCAAGGCGAATTTTATGGGAGAAGATGTGCTGTGCGGATGCGTCTTTGAAAACTGGAAACCGGAAACGAATCTTCCCCAGTACCGTGAAGCGGATTTAGTGCTTCGTTCCCGCCTTGTGGCGTATGTTAATAAGTTCGAAGATATTAAAAAGATGCATAAGGGTCTGTACCTTTTTGGTGGTCTTGGCGTGGGTAAGACGTTTGCGGCTGCTTGTATCGCCAATGCTTTGTCTAAAAAACGGTATCGTTGTATCGTAACGAACTTTAACCGTATTATGAATTCAGTATGGACCCGGGAACACCGGCAGGATATTTTGGATGAGTTGAATTCCTATGATCTTTTGGTCATTGATGATTTGGGGACGGAATTTGATTCCAAATTCACCCAGTCTTTGGTCTATGAGATTATTGATAACCGGTACCGGATGGGGCTGCCTTTGGTTGTGACCTCTAATATTTCATTCGAATCGTTGCGTAATACAAAATCAGAGTTCCTTCGCCGTACATACAGTCGGCTTTTGGAGATGTGTCACCCGTTGGAAGTGTTAGGGGAAGACAGGCGGGCGGATAAGGCGAAGAAGTCCAAAAAAGAATTTAATGATTTTCTGGATAATTAGTTTTTTGGTGTCTGTTAGGAGTGATGATAATGGGTCTTCTTAAATTTTTGTTTACGGTTCCTGTGTTTGTGATTGTTTGGGAATGTTATAAAAAGTGTTCCCATAAAGATGATTCGCAGTAATGTTTGTTTTAGGGGTATGTATATGGGTATTTTTGATGGGCTGAATATGGAACAGGATATGGCCGTCCGTGATACGGACGGCGTAATGTTGATTTTGGCAGGCGCTGGTTCCGGAAAAACCCGTGTCCTGACCTGTCGTGTGGCGAACCTTGTTTGTCGTGGGGTAGACCCTTCTTCTATCCTTGCGATTACGTTTACGAATAAAGCCGCGAAGGAAATGAAAGAACGTACTCTGACTGCGGCTGGTCGCAGAGCGTCGAATGTTTGGATGATGACGTTCCATTCATTTTGTGTCCGGTTCCTTCGTCAGGAAATTGTTCGCATTCCGGGTTATACCCGTAATTTTTCGATTTATGATGATTCGGATTCGACCAGCCTTATGAAGGCCATTCTTAAAGATTTTAATGTCAGTTCCAAACCCGGTAAGGTACTGGACTGGATTTCCAAAAACAAGAATGAATTGGTAGGGACGAAGGATTTTGAGGGAATCAAACTTTCTTTTAATGAAAATAAGCTCTACGAAATTTATGTGGAGTATCAAAAACGGCTTCGTTTGTTTAATGCCCTTGATTTCGATGACTTGTTGTTGTTTACGGCTAAAATTTTGATGCTTTTCCCGGATGTCCGTGCGTCCTGGCAGCGGCGGTTCCGTTATATCCTTGTGGATGAGTATCAGGATACGAACCATGCCCAGTATCAGATCGTGAAACTTCTTTTCACGAAGAACCTGTGTGTGGTAGGGGACGTGGACCAGTGTATTTACGGGTTCCGTGGCGCCGATATTCGGAATATCAATAATTTTCCCAAGGATTATCCCGGTTATAAACTGGTCAAACTGGAACAGAATTACCGTTCCACCGGTTATATTCTGGAAGCAGCGAATGCCGTGATTGAACATAATGTACACCGTCCGAAAAAGGTTCTTTGGACGGCTTCTGATAAGGGAGACCGTTTGTTCCGTTGTTTCCTTCAGACTTCTGAGGAAGAGGCTGTTTTTGTTACCAAGACGGTAAATTTGCTTCGTACGAAATATTCGTTTTCGTTTAAGGATATTTCTGTTTTGTATCGTACCAATGCCCAGTCCCGTGCGATGGAAGAATCGTTTTTGAAGGCGGGAATCCCGTATGTCCTTGTAGGCGGTCTCCGGTTCTATGACCGTCGTGAGATCAAGGATGTCCTTTCGTATCTGCGGTTCATGATTAATCCGTATGATGTAACCAGTATGCTTCGTGCGTTTAAGAATCCGAAACGCGGGGTGGGGGAAGCTTCTCTTCGTAAGTTGAATGCGTTGGCTTCCGCGAACCAGATTTCCTTGTATGATGTTTTTTGCCGTATTGATGAATTTAAGTCAGTTCGTGGTAATGTGAAAGCTTCTATTATCCGTTTTATCGAAACGGTTTCCACGTTAAAGTCTTCCGGTGATTCCCTGGTCGATTTGATCCGGAACCTGGTTCTTCGTACGGGTTATATTGACTTTTTGAAGAAAGAGTATCCGGCGGATTTTGATGAACGGATTGAAAATATTTCTGAATTCATCAATATTGCCCGTTCGTATATTGATGATGATAATGGCTCCTGTGACCTGGAGGGCTTTTTGGACAGGGTTTCCCTGATGACGGATTTGGAACAGAAGAACGTTGGGGATTCTAATGTGGTGACATTGATGACGGTCCATGGTTCCAAAGGGTTGGAGTTTCCGGTGGTCTTTATGGTTGGGATGGAAGAGGGGATTTTTCCGCATCGCCGTTCTTTGTTGGAAGACGTGGCCGGTAATTCTACGGTTGGTCTGGAAGAAGAACGTCGTTTGTGCTATGTTGCCATGACCCGTGCGAAGCGTCTTTTGATTCTGACTTCTTGTAAGAACCGTATGACGTTTGGGGATTGGGAAGAAATGGAACCGTCCCGGTTTTTGTCAGAAATTCCTGATTCCTGCGTTCGCCCCTGATATTTTATCTGTTATTTTTGGTATTGAAAAATAAATGTGGTCGGGTGTTTTTTATTTCATTGTATAATTTTAACAGGAATGATTCTTTGTTTTTTAAGGAGTGTGAACTTGTTATGGAAAAAGAAAAATTTTACAATGAATATGTTAAAAATACTACGGCTTACCAGATGATGTATGGTGATGTCAGTGAGGATACCTATTCCCGTGAGATGGATAAGATGTATCTGAATGGAAAGGTGCATATCTCCCGGTTCCGTTATCCGGATGGCAGGGACGATAATGGACAGCCTTTGGAGGCTTCCAATGTCTTGAATGGTTTGTCTTTAAAGTCTGCAGATCAATATCTTCGCGGCGTTGCCATGTCTTTGGATGACAATAAGGATGAACATTGGTTTTTGATTGCTTCCTGGAATTCTTCTGACGGGAAGATCGGCCGGCGTATTATTACGAAGCTTTCGATTGATTCGATGGATAAGGATAATGATCATATCATTGAGCAGCAGGTTTTGGACACGTATATCAATACGTATGAAAAGAAACTGGAAAATAAGAGGTATGGTTCCCATAACCTTCCGGATATGCTTCGGATGCCTGAGATGCGTTCTTATATGCTTACGGAAGCCCGTTCATTTGTGAATGAGAAATATCAGTCTGATAATTTGTCCGATATGCGTTCTGTTAAAGTGGATCGTCATGGTGAGCGTCATTATGATGTGGAGGTCTGGATGGCTCCTGCCAGTAAAAAAAGTTCAAATAACAGGGAGATGAATTGATATGTCTGATACGATGTCTGTAGTGGAAGATACGTTTGAAGATGCCTATGTTATGGAAGAGGTCAAGAAAAGTTCCCGTTCCCGTTTTGAAGAAAAACTGTGCCGGTTTGCTAAAGACCGTTATGATAAGTATCAGTCTGCAAATGACCCCAGGCTTCGGTTACGGTATTCTAAAGAATTAAAGCGGTTACGTCAGGGGTTGTTGTATTTGGAACAAAAACGATTGAAACGTGCCAAGATTGCTGCCCGGAACCGGTTCCGTGGCATGCTTCCATTGCAGAAGGCCCGTATTGCCGAAAATTATATCCGTATGGGGATCCATATGGATGCTGCCAAACGTTTCCGTGACGAATTGGATTACACAGCCCATAAACAGGGTGCTACGATGGAAGCGGTTAATAAGGAAATCGACAGCCGGTATGATAAGGACGCGGAGGTCAGACGGAAACTGGCGGAACAGGAACTTCCTGTGGAATATGATATGAGTGCTTCGGATTATTCCAAAAAACGGGAACAGTCTAAAAATGGACGGGAAGCAAACCGTGGAAAAGGTTTGGAACGTCGGATTGATGAGGAAGAAAATTGATGGATTGTTTCGTTTTGGTTTTGACTGTACATATTTTTTATGTACAGTTATTTTATTTATGTGTTGACAATTATTCTTGACATCTGTTCTTGCGGTGTGATATTATTTATGTAGATGGTAATGGCTTTTTGATGCGGTTGCTGTTGTTTATTTTTTTAGTCCTGCGGTTATTGATAGTTAAATTTGATTTAAGTTTTTGATATGAATTGGACGAAAGAACAGTATTTGGAATATATGGAGAACCGGCGCCGTCAGTCTTCTGGTATTGTTCGTCGGGTCTCGGTTCCCGTGGTCACTAAATATCATAGTGAAAAAACGAAGGTTGACGGTCATGTTTTTGACAGTGTCCGTGAAGCTTCTGTGTATCAGGACTTGAAAATTGCGGAACGTTCCGGTGTGATATCGAATATGGAATTACAGCCGAGGTTTTTGTTGCAGGAATCGTTTCGGGACAGAAAAGGAAAATTGCAACGGGCTGTATATTACATTGCTGACTTTCGTTATAAGGCTTCGGACGGGCATGTTGTGGTTGTGGATGTGAAATCCAAGATTACGGAAGCGAATCCGGTGTATCGTTTGAAGCGGAAACTGTTTTTGTTCCGGTATCCGGATATTGATTTTGTGGAAATGTTTTGATGTTGTTTGCATCATTGCTTTGTGCAGTGTTGTATCTGCCGGCTTTTTTATGGTAGGGGATAAAGTGGCCGGTTGTTGGAGAGCTGGCCGAGTGGTTGAAGGCAGCGGTTTGCTAATCCGCCAGGGATTATGTTCCTCAGAGGTTCAAATGTTCTGCTTTCCGTCATTTTAGTATGTTTTGAGGTGCTTTATGAAAAAGAAATATATTTGTTTGAAAATTAGTGATGGCCTGTATGTTGACGTAGATATTTTGATTAATGAAGATAAGGGTTGTGTGACGGCGGTTGCCAGGGACTGCTGCAAACTGGGTATTTATTCTTGTATGTCTGATAAATATTTCCGTTCGATTTCCTGGTTCCTTTTACAGGATGGTTGTAAGCTGGAGAAAGATTTGTTGATGAAGGATGAGTATTCTGCTGTGGCCCGTTGTTCTTCGGATGATACGTTTGATGTTGATTTCGGGGAAAAGTTGGCTTTGTTCCGGCTTAGCTTCAAGTTGGATCACAGTATTTCTTCCCGTAGGAAGATGCTTGCCAGGGAATTATTTTTGACGGCAAAAAGGCTGATTGAAGATTGATTTTGTTTGTTTGCTGGTGTAGCGCAATGGCAGCGCAACTGCTTCGTAAGCAGTGGGTTGTAGGTTCAAGTCCTATCATCAGCTCCAATATCGCGGGCAAGAAGCATGGTGCTTCACCTGCCTCATAAGCAGGTTAAAGGTTGGTTCGATTCCGGCGCCCGCAACCAATTTCCACCATAGCTCAATGGTAGAGCATTCGGCTGTTAACCGAAGGGTTGTAGGTTCGAGCCCTACTGGTGGAGCCATTTGGACAGGTATCCAAGTCTGGCTAAAGGGTGCAGACTGTAAATCTGCCACGCTTTGCGTTTCGTTGGTTCGAATCCAGCCCTGTCCACCATTTTTGTTTTTTGCGGATATGGTGTATTGGTAACATAATAGCTTCCCAAGCTATTGTAACGGGTTCGAGTCCCGTTATCCGCTCCATGTGGCTGTGGCGGAATCGGTATACGCTGCGGACTTAAAATCCGTTGTCTTTGGACATGTAGGTTCGAACCCTACCAGCCATACCATTGTTATTTTATGGCCGGATGGCGGAATGGCAGACGCACCTGACTCAAAATTAGGCGGTTTCGTACCGTGTGGGTTCAAATCCCACTCCGGCTACCAGTTTATGGTCTTGGAAAGAGCGCGGGCGTGAAAAACTGTAACCTGCAGCGCTTGTTGTAAGAAGAATCCCGGTCTTTTGCGTATGGTGCAGGTGGTTCGCTCTTTTTCCAAGGCTATAAGCTTTGTTTTAATTTTCATGGGGATGTAAAGGTTTCGACAGGTAGTTGAGGCTGATGATTTTGCGGGTCTGTGTCTGATGACCTTAAAACTGACAGTTAAAGTTAAACGCTAACAACGTGATTGACATTTTTGCCCGTCGGACGGCTCCGGTTGCTCTGGCAGCCTGATTGTCCTTCGGCAACGCAGGGATACACCCGGCTTGAGGCAAGCCCCTGTTGTTAACTAAATCTTGCCAAGTTTTTCTGGTTTTAAGTATATAAACCGGTACGGTTTCCGTGTTCCGTAAAAATTCGGTGGTGGAGGGCATAAGCCTATGCCCCTTGACGTGGCGGTCAGAAAAACGCCGGACAGGAAAAGTCCTTATCATCTATCGCAATAAACTTCATCAGATGACGCTGTCTGGACAGGAGTTCGACTCTCCTCATCTCCACCAAATTTGTACCGCGTTTGCGGTTGTTATATGGATCCATACCCAAGTGGCTGAAGGGGTCGGTCTCGAAAACCGATAGGGGCTTACTGCTCGCGAAAGTTCGAATCTTTCTGGATCCGCCACCTTTATTTTATTTTCTGGAGGGTTTTATGAATTTGAATGTTTCTAAAGGAATTCATTTTTATGGGACACAGGATGTTGCTGATGCTGGTAAAATATCTGATCGTATTATTCTGCTGAAGAGTGATAATGATAAACTTAACCATTGGGAAGTTTATGCTTCTTATGTGATGATGATTATCCTTCTTACGGAAGGGTATAAGAAGATTTCTGAAAAAGAATTGCCTGCGGTTTATTTCAGTGATATTAAGTCTTTTTTGGATTCTTCGTCGTCGCCGGATGATGTAAAGCAGAACCTTATTTCCAATGCTCTGTTGTATTTGCCTGCGGATTCCTTTAAGGACTTGAAAGATGTGATTCATAATATTATGAATACCGGTATGGAAGAGTTTAAAAGTATTTTAGAAATCCTTGTTGGTGTTTGTGACTCGTTTTAGTTTTTTGGGGAGCAGTACCCAAGCTGGCTGAAGGGGGCAGTCTTGAAAACTGCTAGGGGTCGGTGACGGCCCACGGGTGTTCGAATCACTCCTGCTCCGCCAGATTTTGTAAATACCGTGTGGGTTATAATTGTTTGGTCAATTTATTTTTTATTTTTTGAAAGGAGCTTTTGTTTTATGAAAAAGATTTTGTTTGTTGCTATTATGCTTTTGATGATGTGTGGTTCCTGTTTTGCCCGTGGGGGTGCTGAAGTTTTAGCAAGGGAAGAAATGCTGGCTGACACCGTGATTTCTTCTGTTGTTGATCCTTCGGTTTCGTATTCTTCTTTGATGAATTATTTTGTGGATGACGCTAAGAAAGAATTTACGGATGCTAAACTTGCCGAAGCTCGTAATTTTATTAAATCGGAATTTGACGGTGTCAAGAATTTTCGGTTCTATACATTCAACCGCCGGCTTGACAAAGACGCTAATTATATTGGGGTAGATGATATTGTTATGATCGGTGATACCGGTAAACAAGGCAAGGTAGTTTTTGTGGTTTCTGTGGCTAATGTGAAGGGAACCCCGAAGGTTGTGATGTTCCATATCGGTCCTGCCGGTTTTACACCTATGGCTGATAAAAAATGATTGTGGGTGATTGGTATGTTGTTTGTTTATATTATTACTTTATTCCTTGTCGTTTTATTCCTTTCTCTTTTTGCCGCCGGTGTTTTTGGTCATTTTAATCTTTATAATAAGTATTTGTTTTGGCTTTGTAAGACTTTATTTGGGAGGATGCCTTGACTATCTTTGTTTCCGGTGGTCGTGATTTTAATGACTGGAATGTTTTTAAACGGTCTATGGACAGGCTTACCATCGACTGGAATGTTGTGAACGTATATAACGGGCATGATGGGGAAACCGACCATATGGTGGAACGGTATTTTTCTGAAAAGAAGAGGAAATGCCCTGGGGTTCCGGTTTCTCCATTTATTTCTCGTGCGGATGCGGTTCGGTTTCGGAATATGGACTTGATTGGTGCGATAGACGGGGCGGTCTTGTTTTGGGATGGTAAGTCTCCTGAAATGGCTCATTTGATAGGTCTTTTACGTATGTGTAATCGTCGTTTTTTGGTGTTTAATTATTATGGGGAGTTGATGGAAAATTTTACAGGAAGGTAAATGTTTTGCTCTTTGTAATAATGAGTTTGTGATCAAGGTTCGTCCGTTTACCGGGGCTTATGGTTCCGGTGAGGGTTTCCTGTTTTTTCGTGGGAATTTAAGTGATTTTCTGATGGGTCAGCTGGTAAATCGTGTCGTATACGGTCTGCAGTTGTTTTATTCGACGGGCATTTCTTTTGGACGGGGTGGTCCGGGGATTCCTATGGAAGCTTGGTTTTGTCCTGAGAAACATTCGGTTTTTCAAAATGACGCGTTGCGTTCCTGGAAACATAATTTGTATGTCGTGGTTCGCCAGTTACTGTTTTCCCGTCATTGTACGTTTGAGTTGTTGGGTTCTTTTGGTCTTTCCCGTCGGTTATTGTTGCCCCGGTTTTATGGCCAGAATTTTTTTATTGTGGATACCCATTGCCGTTTTTTGATGGCGGAAGGGGAATTTGACGGTTATCTTGTGTATCGTCATATGTTTTTTGTTTTTACGACGGCTGTGTCGGATGAGGTCAAACAATGGATCCATGATGCGGAATTACGTTTTGCTTCGGTTGCTGCGGCATCTGGTGATATGTCGGACTCGTTGTTGGATTCTCTTTTTTCGTTTTTTGACGAGGCGGTTTCCAAATATGGCCTTGATATGGAGTTGCTTTCTGAATCGGAAGTTGGTTATCTGCGGCGCAGGAGTTCTTTTTGAAATGAGGTTTCTGTTATGGGTCTGGAAGATACGGAATTTAAGAGTTTGATGTATTATTTGAAGATGGTGAAACACCTGTCTTCGGACGAAGCGTTACGTTGTTTTTCTTTGCTTCGTAAATATCCGGATATTTATGAGGAATTCAAGATGGTTACGTTTGCTTATTTAACCCAACCGGACGGACATTTTGTTTTGGCCAACGGTGTAACGGCTCGTGATATTCGGTTATCTATGCATTGCTCTGTTTTGGATTCGTATCTTGAACTGGTCGCCCGCAGGGATAAGAGTCTTGGTGTTGATAAACAGTTAGTTAAAAATAGGCAGGAGGGTTGATTTATGTTTAGTTATGTATTTTTCTTTGTGTTGGTCGTAGTTGCGGTTGTGGCAATTATTTTTCTGGTTACCCAGACGTATGTCAAGGCGCCGCCTAATGTGGCTTTGATTATTTCCGGTTGGACAAAGGAATTTACATGCTTTTAAATCAGAAAATTGTTATTCTGATTTTGTGTCTTGTTTGCGTTCTTTTTCTGAGGATTTTTCTTCTAATTATAGTGTTCCTTTATTTTTTTATAAGTTTTTTAAGGATTTTTTAGGGCTTGTTCGGGTTGGTGTTTGTGACGGCGTTTTTTGTGTCCGTTTGCCTTTTTGTTGTGATAATTTTTGTGGGAATGCTGTTGATTGTTCTTATTTTTTTAATGAGATGCGGTTGTTTTTATTTGATGAAGATTCTCATGGTTATTCTTATTTTGTGTTTAACAGTAGCTCTTTGGATTCTTTTTGCGATGTGTTTGATGATCCTTGTAACAAAAAGTGTTTTTGCGATTTTACTGGGAATTATTGTTTTCTGAAGATGTTTTTATATGTATGGGTTTCCGAAAGCCTTTTTTCTGATGATTCTGGTAAGGATTTACCTTGCGATGTAAAGGCTGTAGGAATTGATCCTGCTACTGCTGGTTTTGTCAATTCTTGTTTTATTGATGATGCTTTTTTTATTCGGTTTGGTATTGATTCTTCTTATTTGTCTGCTGTTTCTAATCTTTTGTTGAATGGCGATGTCTTTTTTTATCTTGATGATGATAAGGAAGCGGAAGATAAAGATAAGGATGCGTTGTCTGGATTTTCAGAATCTGATGATAAGAAGGTTGATGACCGTGTAATTTTGTATTTTTTATGGAAAAAGGATTTTTCCTGGAAATATCCTGTGAAAATTGATTCGTATTGTGCCAGGTCATTGGTTCTTAATGGTGATTCTTTTTATTCGGCTTGTTGTAAGAAACTTAATGCTCCTATTCCTTTTTATCATGTTTCTTCTGATTTGTTATGTGTTGTTGTTGCATCTGTTTATACTCTGTTGCAGAATGGACGTTTTCAGGATGTTTTTGATGCTGTAAAGAAGGAAGAAGAACGCTTATCTGGTAGTTTTACTTTTCCTTCTGATGTTGTTTTGTCTAGGTATTTGGTTGTTTGTGATGATTCTTTTAAAATTGGGAAAGTTTTAAGTGATTTTAAGGCTTTTGTAAAATTTAAAGGTTTTTATTGGGACTATAGTTTTGTTGGTTTGGATTTTTCTGGCTGTGTTTCGGTAGATGCTTTTTGGGATAAAATATGCTCTGTTTTTGAAAACAGTATGAATAGTGCTAATAAAAGTGTTTTCTTTATTTCTGGTATTTCTCGTTTTTTGGATTTGTATCATTGTGTTGTTAGTGAAGGTAAAGAAAGAGGTTCTTATTTTTGTCATGCTTTTAATTCACTTGTCATGGATTATGACCGGCATGTTGTTGTTTTAGCTGGTTCTTCGAGTGAGGTTGAATCGTTTTTTGATGAGTTCCCTAATTTGCGTTGTTTGTTTTTTAAACGGTTTGATTTTTTTAATGATGATGTAGAGACTCTTTATAATAAGATTGCTATTGTTTGTGGTGATTCTTTTATGAAAAGTTTTTCTTTGGCTGCTTTTTGTGATTGGTTTGCTTCTTTTTGTAAACAAAATGTTTTGGTTAATGAACGGTTTGTCCATTGGTTTTCTGATTATTATAAGGTTTATCATAAGCTTCCTGTGTTTGATAAATCTTTGGTTGTGTTGCCTGATAAAAATCCTGAGATTATGCTTTCGGATCTTATTGGTATGGAAGATTTGAAATTGAAAATTGATAAATTTAAGGATTATGTTTTTTTTTGTGCAGAAGCTTCTGAAAAAGGTGTTTGTTTGTCTCATAATTTTCATATGGTGTTTCGTGGGAACCCCGGTGTTGGTAAAACTACTGTTGCCAGGATTATTGCTAATATTTTGTATAGGGCTGGTATTTGCAGAAAAAATTTTTGCTTGGAAACTGATGCTACTTGTTTTATTGGTGAATATGTGGGTTCGACTGCTCCTAAGACGAAGAATTTGCTTACCAGTGCATTGGGTGGCGTTTTGTTTATTGATGAAGCGTATTCCTTGATGGGGCATTCTGGGACACATTCTGATTTTTCTGCTGATTTTTTTGCTGTTCTTGTTAAGTTTATGGAGGACCATAAAGATGATTTGATTATTATTTTTGCCGGTTATCCTGATGAGATGGATTCGTTTCTTTCTGCTAATCCGGGTTTGAGGTCACGTATTGGGTATATTTTTGATTTTCCTGATTATACGGTTGATGAGTTAGTTTCGATTTTTAAGTTAAAGCTTCAGTCTTGTAAGTTTGAGGCTGATGATGATGTCATTGCTGTTGTTCGTGATTGTTTTGCCCGTCATGCTGGTAAGAAGGGCTTTGGCAATGGTCGTTTTGTAGGTTCTGTTTTTGATCGGATTGTTGTGGAACATAGTACTAATTATCGTAATCATCTTGTGCCTCTTTTAAAAATTGGGATGTGTGATTTATCTGGATTGCCGTGAGTTTGTTTTGTTTGTGTGTGGTATTTTACTGTGTTTTTTGGTTGTTTGGAGTGTTGTTATTTTTTCTGTGTTTGGTTATTGTATTGGGCTTGGTTATGGAGGTAAAGTGTATGTCTTTTTTTCAGGAATTTAAAGAATTTGCTATGCGTGGCAATGTGATGGATATGGCAGTCGGTGTGATTATTGGCGGGGCTTTTGGTAAGATTACCGCTTCTGCGGTGAATGATTTGGTCATGCCTGTGGTTGGTTTACTGACCGGGGGCGTGGATTTTACAAATCTTTTTATTTCTTTGAACGGAAAAGAATTCGCTACGTTGGAGGCTGCCAAAAAAGCGGGGGCGCCTGTGGTTGCCTATGGCAGTTTTATTAATGTGGTGGTTGATTTTCTTTTGATCGCGTTTTCCGTGTTCCTGATGATTAAGATGGTGAACCGTCTTCATCCAACGGAAGCAGCGAAACCTGCCCGTGTTTGTCCTTATTGCAAACAGGAAATTGCGGAAGATGCGGAACGTTGTCCTCATTGTACCAGTTTGTTGTATGAACCTGTTGCTTTTGACAAGTAAATTTGTGAGGTTCTCATGAAAAAATATTTGTCTTGCAAAGGTCAGAGCTTGGTGGAATTTGCGTTACTGCTGGCGTTTGTCGCCTGTGTGTTTGCGGTGCCGAAGTCCGGGCTGTTGGATGCCATCGGCAGTGTGTTTGACCCTGCTGCGAAAGTATTGGGTGCGATTGACCATTATCGCACCTTTGATGTGATTCCTGCTATTGAAGATATTATGGTCATGCAGTATAACGGGAATTATCAGCAGCAGACAGGCGCAAACCATATCCATTATAACCGTGGGCAGATCCGTTCCGGGTGGGTGGATAAACATCCGGAAGACGTGGTCCGTCCGGAGATTGCGAAGCTTTACAATGAACTGGGTGCTTCCCAGTGGACGTTGTATAACGGATTGGGCGGTGTATATCGGAATAAACCGCATACCGGTGGTTTTTATAGTGGTGACAAGGGTTTGTTTTGGACGGTACAGGAACTGTCTACGGCAGGTTTGACTATTAATAGCTTGAAAGAAAATTACAATTATAGCAAGGAATTGGTGTTGCAGTATTTTTATTCAACAGTCACAGGCAGGTACTATGTAATAAAAAGTCATGTGTGGATGAACCAGGGGGATACGGGAAATCATATCGCGTTGGGCGGTCTCCGGCAGGCTTATCAGAAACCGTCTGGTTATTTTGTAGATGGTTGTACGGACGGGTTTGCTACGTTATTGGAGGCGAAAGCCCTGTTTGAACGGGTTCGTACCGAGAATGGTGGCAGCGTGGTGTTCCCGACCCCGGATACGGAACATGATATTAATGCTAATGATTATTTGTTTGATGTGTAATTGGTGGGGGACTTATGTGTTTCAGATTGATTCGGTTTTGGAATTCCTATTGGAGGCGTACTCGTGAAAAGGGGGTCATATTGGTCGCGACTGCGATTATGCTTCCGGTTTTGCTGGCTGCTATGGGTATGGCGTTTGATATCGGA
Organism: Acidaminococcaceae bacterium; assembly: GCA_017443005.1. Lineage (GTDB taxonomy): Bacteria > Bacillota > Negativicutes > Acidaminococcales > Acidaminococcaceae > Succiniclasticum. The sequence continues at coordinate 9,890 of JAFSPK010000084.1, read as the reverse complement.
CGTCTTTATATGGAAAAAGCGAAGATGCAGAATATGGCGGATGCCGCTGTATTGGCCGGTGTTGCGGAATTAAAAGGTGAAAAGCTTTTTAAAAAGGGTTCCAACCGGTTAATGGCGACGATTCCGATTGGCGCTTTGCCCTGTGAATCTTCTGCGGATCAGGAGCTTCGTGAGAAAGCGGATGTTTCTGCGGATAAGTATCTTTTATTGAATTCCGGTGACCCGTATTTTAAACTGGAAAATGCCGGGGCCAGAAGCCAGATTTATACGCTTCGTAACAGTGATACAGATGATGATTCCCATACGTATTATTATGAGGTCATCGTGGAAAAGACGTATCCGTTGACGTTTGGCCGGATTGTGTATGGTAAGGATATTACGGTTCGTGCTGGTGCGGTTTGTATGTTTAAGATGACTGATGAGCAGTCTATCTATACGTATGCGTATGCGATGGAGAATTGGAGCCGTCTGTCTTTTGAAGAATTGATGCGTGTGGACCCGCTTCTCCGCCTGAAGGTTGACCGGGAAGCGTTTACGAATCTTGCTCATGTGTTTTTGGGTAAAGACGCTACTTGGCTGAACCAGAATATTGGTACGGATAAACCGGGAAATCAGGTTTTGTTCGGTCATTATACGGAAAAAGAAGTGAACGGTGAGATTGTAACTAATTATAAGCCGAATCAGGGTTCTGTTCCAGGCAAGACAGCGGATAAGAAGTTTATGGACTGGTTACAGGGAAATGAGAATGGAGTTGGGGATTTTGATTCTTCCAAACGGTATTTGTTCTCGGATTATGCTTCTACTCATGAAGACGGTTTTAAGCTGACGATCAAGGTGCAAAATAATCAGGTGACGAGTGTGAAGGTACAGGTAAATCCTGGGGATGCTGCAAACGGTTCCGGCGCGTTGGAAATTAATGTGCCTTGATAGTTAAAGGAAGTGAGTGCTGTGTTGATTGAAAATGTGTATCGTCTGCTTTCTGATCCGGATGGTTTGTTTACTTTCTTAGACTTGTATTTGTATGGCATGATTCAGACGGCTTGGATTGCTTTTTCTGTTTGGATTGTTGCTTTATGGGTTCGGTGGAAGGATGCTGAACTTTGTTGGGCTTGTGATGATGGGCGGCGTTGCGAGGAGTGTCCTTCTTCTTTATCCCGTCTTTGTCGTTCTTGTAGTTTCCGTGTTATGCACCGGTGGTTTGGCAGACCCTGGTTTCGTTTTAAATTAATTTATTATGTACTTGGTTTATTGTTGTTTGTTTCTGCTTTATATTGGTTGGTTGATGTGTTCTTTGGCGTAAAATCGTTTTGGGATACAAAGGTTGATGTCATATTTATTAAGCATTCGTTGCCTGCTTGTGCTTTTGATTATGTTTTGTTGTTGTTTGCTACATTGGTTTATTATGTATCTTTGTGTCGTTTGTTGAAGGATATTATGTATCTTAAAAGTTTTTTTGTTAAAGTGGATAAGTTATTGGGAAAGGATTTACCATGAGTGATATCAGACAATATGTTGTGATTCGGAATGATTTGGTGACGAATAAAGGAAAGGCGGTTTCTTCTGCTGAATTGGCGATGATGGTTTCCCGTGCTTCCCTTATGTTTTTGTCGAATCTTGTGAAATATAATTCCCACCGTAAGGTGTTTTGTGCTTCTTCTGAGCGGGATCGTTCCTGGGTCGTCAGTTTTATTATTGATAATGATACTAAAGACTGGGTTGATGGTAATTTGGACGGTGTACTGTTGGATGTGGATTCTTTGCATGCTTTGGAGTGTGTGGTAGAAGAGGCGAAAGCGGCGGGTTTGGTAGAAGGACATGATTATTTTTGTGTCTATGTAGATGCTTCTTCCGGTTTGCTTTTGGATGAAGGCTTTGACCGTTGTTTTGTGGCGGTTGGTTTTCGTCCTATGGATTCCTGTTTATTGAAATCGGTTGTTAAATTGGCAGGATCATGTCATTGATTGTTTTTATTTTTTAATTGGGGGTGTTTGGGGTGTCCTGGTTTGATAAGTGTTTGGTCTACCTTCAGTATTACTTTGATACGATGGTTCATTTTATCCGGTATGATTTACAGTCTGCTACGGTTGGGTGGGTTGTAGATAAGATCGGTTTTAATCCGTTTGCGTATTTTGCTATTTTGGTTATTATTTATTTTTTGGGTATCCAGGATATTTTATATGATCCGAATCTTTCGTGGAAACAGAAACTGGTTATGATTTTTGTTTTGTTTGTTTCGTTGTTTTTGTTTTTGTTCTTTGTTTTGATTTACCGGATTGCGTTTGGTTGATTTTTTATGCGGCGTTTGCCGCTTTTTTTATGTGGGGACGGGGTTTGTTTTTATTAAATAATTTTGGTCGGGGGAACGGTTGGCTGTAGTATAATGGTAGTGAGGGAAATTTTCTTTTTTTTGTGTTTTTGATTTAAGTATCAATATCTTAATTTAAGTTTTGCGATGTTGGGGGTGTTTGTTGTGGTACGGTTGTTTGACCTGCCTTCAGGCCGTATTTTGCGTTTCCCTGATGATTGCCGGTTTGCAGTTCGTAAATCGGATTCCGGCGGCATTGATGTGTTGATGGTAGGTAGTGAAAATCGTTTGGTAGCCAGTTTGGATATTTCCGGTTTGCCGTCTTTGGAATTGTCGCGTATTGAAGACGCGTTTCGTTCCGCAAATGAATGTATCGGCCGGCTGGTTTCTGAAAAAGGCTCTGCGGTTTGTTTTTTGCCGTCTGATGTATTTCATTATTTGTTGGATACGGAGCTTATGGTTCCCGGAATTCCGGAACATTCTATGGATGTTCCGTCGGGCAGGGAACAGGGGCTTGGCGTTTAGGGGGTGTTGGTTATGGCAAAAAAGGAGAATAAGGCGAATAAAAGTGTTTTTTTTCGGATTGAGTCCGGGGAAAACTTTAATATGCTTTATAAAACGATAGTGACGCAGGATAAGTTTGATGAGCTTATGTATGATACGGATGCCAGTACCAGGGAACGGGTTCCGTTTGAAGCGTTTGAAAAGTGTGTGTTCTTAGGTTGTGATATGTCGCAGATGGAATCTTTGAAGGGCGCCTTCTTTTCTAACTGTGTTTTTATGGACTGTGATTTTGGGTATTCGAATCCGTATAAGACCGCGTTTGAAAATTGTTATTTTGAAAATAATGACTGGCACAAGGCAAAGATGTCTATGACCCAGTTTTCAGATTGTAAGTTCTATGGGGACGATTTCAGTGCTACGGAATGGCGTTCCCGGTATTGGGATAAGCCGGAAGACCCTCGTTCGGATTTGGAAGATTGTACGTTTTATGAATGTGATGTTCGTGGCGCGGATATTGGGACTTGTATCAATGATGTTCGGTTCATTAATTGTAATGGTCCTGTGAAAACGATTCAGAATCTTGACCAGCGTTTCCGTGATGTTTGTTACGGTCCGTATTGGAAGAAGGAACGGGACGGCAATGTGTATGACCTTACGACAAAAGCGGTGTACCGTGGCGGATACGGTGCGTATTGGCCTGCGGATGTGAAGAAGCAGATTGATGATTGGCAGCGTCTTGGTGCGGTTCCCGATCCTTTATTGATTGATACGCATATTGCGAAGATGGAATCGATTTTAAATCGTATGGATTGGGATGAGGATTTTCGTACCCGCCGTACAAAATCGGATTGGAAGAATATTGAAGGACTGAATGATTGGATTTCCCATACGGATACCCGGTTCCCTAAGACGGTATCTGAGTATCGGAGTAATACTAATTATTTGTATCAGTATGCTTCTCGTCCTGATAATCGTGATAAATATGTGTTTATGCGGGACGCTGCCGGACGGATTACCTCTATTAATCATCGTAAGGATACGGAGTTGGTGATTGATAACAGTTTGTCCGGTGGCAGAAGCCGTGGTTCTCGGTCGATTGGCGGTTGATACAGGAGGTTTGTTATGGTTCATGATATGGTGTTTACGAAGGATAATTTGGATGAGTTTGAGCAGCTGAAATTGGAAACTACGTTTCAGTTCTGTAAGTTTGAGGGAATCCGGCTTGGTGATACTGTCAGCAAGATTTATCAGAATTGTGTGTTTAAGGACTGTGATTGGAAAGAGACGGATGTGGATTCTAAGAACCGTGAGAAGACAAGGGCTTCCAATTTATCCCGTACGGTGATGACTGGTTGCCTTGTTATGAATTCGGATCTTTCCGGTGTGCAGGGCTATGATTTTTCTGCGATTGATACGGATTTTGTGGATTCGAACCTTTCTAAATCCGTGTTGCTTGGGGTTTCCCTAGAGCGAGGGTCTTTGGAAAACTGCAAGGTCGATAAGATGGTGCTGGACGGTAAGGTCTCTGGTGTCTTGTTCCGTGGGCTTTCCGGTAAGGCATTTGCGGATGATTGCAGTTTTGAGGTTGATGACCAGCAGTTTGCGTCCAAACATAATCTGACTGCTTATGTTTCCATGGTGCAGCGTGAAGTCAATAAGCATGTGTTGTATGTAAATTCGTTAAATTCGTCGATGAAACCCTGGTCTGGCGCGAATGCCCGGAATCTGATGGCGCAGTATAAGGTTGCGAATGAGTCGGAATACCGTCGTCTTCGTGCATTGGATACGGGAAAAAAGATTCAGGCTTATCTGGATCATTTGGGTGTTGCGTTTGAAAAGAAGACCCGTGAGGTGATTAAGGCCAGCGGTTCCTTGATGGGGCTTACAACGGAAGAAGAAAAGAAGGCGTATCTGGCGAACCGGAAACGGGAATATTTGGAAGCGGTCCGCAGGGATATTCAGGAAAGTTTTGCGTTTATCGGGAAATATAATACTTCTGATAAACGGCTGGCTTATATTAATTCTAAAGCCCGTGAACTGTATAATTCCCGGGGGTCTGATAATTTGGATGAGCTTCGTGAGTCGGCTGACCTTGCTTATAAAAATGATTCGTTATTGGCGTTATCTGGTCGTGTGACGAAACGTACCCGGGATTCTAAAAGCTGGAAGGAAGCGGAAGAAAAAGTGCTTGGGTACCGCCGTGATGACCGTGACCAACAGCGTCGTGATGCTGTAATGTACAAAATGGTTGCTGACCAGAAAACAGATGAACGTCGTGGTTATGCGATGCGTGATTGGAAACATATCAAGGAACAGGATATAAAGACTTCCCGTGAGAGGGAGGATATGACCCATAGTCAGGAAGTTACGGATTACCGCGAAAGACGTAGTACATATTTGAATGAGATCCGTGCTGCAAAAGACAGGGTTCGTCAGGCGAAAAATATGGTAAATAAGGTCGCGAAGGGCCAGTATGACGCGTTGGAACCGTTTGAATATCGTCTTTCTGTCCGTAAGGATGCCAAAAATCCTGGTTTTATTCATCAGATGATGGATGCTGCAGTAGATGGGGATTCTCAGAAGTTGATGGGTTTTGTGAATCTGATTGATAAACATTTGCAGTCTTCTGGTATTCATTCCAAAACGGTGGAATCTTCGTTGAATGCTTCCCAAAAGGGTGCTTTGAAGATTGGTTCGTATAAGCAGTCGTTGTCCCGTGTTTTGGCTTCGAATGCGTTGGATAATGTGGCGCCGGATGGCAGGGACGGGGCTGTTCATATTCCTTGCGGTACTTTTCGTCTTGGGGAAGAAAAGTTTTCTGTTGATGCGGTTACGGTCGGTGAAAAATACCAGTTTACGGTGAAAGGTTTTTGCAAGAAGGAGACGGTGGATAATGTTCGTCAGTTTTTGTTGGATGATGAACTGTTCCATGGTATGTCCCTGGGTATTGTAAAGCAGGATACGAATGCGTTGAAAAATGAGAAACAGGCGATTCTTGCGGATGCGCGTGAAGGTTTAAAATCCAGTATTGACCGTTTTGAGACGTTTAAATCGGATTCTTCGATTGCCGGAATGAAAGAAGCGGAAGAATTGAACAAGATTGTTGCGGTGGAATCCGGTGTCCTTGATTACAGCGGGGACGCGGAACAGTATGACCGGTATGGGAATTCGTATAGTAATAAAAGTGGTAAATCTTCCGGCAGGGGTTCTGGTTCGGGTAAGTCTTTCTCGGGGGTTGTCCGGAAGGGTGGTTTCTCGTATCGGTTGTATATGTCTGCCGGTGCTGCTTCGGATCCGTCTCAATTATATCCTGTGTTGGATGAGATTGAAGAAGGGAAAATTGGTCTTTTGTCTTCGAAGGCGGAAAAATTGGATGCGATTGTTGGCCAGGCGTTGTCTGGTTTTGAAAAAGTTTCTGGTCTTTCTGTTATGAAAGGGGAAGCGGATACGTATGGTTTGATGGGCCGGTACCGGAATGGATCGGATTTGGTTTCTGTGTTTGCGAAGACGGATAATGCCGCTGGTAATGGGTATTATGAGGTGACTGGGTATTGTGACGCAAATCATCTGTCAGAGGTTGTGTATATGGTGAAACATGCGGAATTATTTGAGGGGTTGACTGCGTATAACGGGTTGCCTACGAAAGCAAACAACCTTGGCCAGAATGATGGCGCCTTGCGGGCTTCCAGGGTTGTGAAAGCAGCTGATAGACCGGACGCTTCTCATTTGGATGATTCTCCTACTGTGGATTTTAGTGATGTAGGTAATCGAAATGGTGGTAAGGGTAAGGGTCGTGCCTGATTTTGTCTTGTAATTATTGAATTGGTCTTGGTGATTGCTATGTCTGAACTTAGTTTTGATAATATGATTCATTATTCCGTAAATATTCTCGGCCCTGCTGATGATGTGGCGGCTTGCCGCCGTTATCTTGCTTCGTGTCCGGAAGGCGGTAAATATACCATGTTTGACGTGGATAAATTGGTTCCGTTGCCGGACGGGGTAGAGAAGAACAGTTTGGAGGCTGAACTGTTCCGGGCTGTGAACCTTGGCTGCAGTAAATTATATAATGTCCGGGAAGACGGGTTGAATACGATTTATTTTGATAATGGGAATTATTTGATGGAACCTGTCGTGTTCGAGAAGATCGTCGAGAAGTTTCCTTCGCTTCATGTGGCTGTGATTGAGGGGATGGATAGTGAATACGGCAGGGGTTCGACGGTAACCGGGTATGAATATCAGGGTGGCACGGTAATTTCGGATATTTTGTATACGACGTATCGTATGAATGTGGCGCCTCCCGAACTGGGAAACCGTGACCCTGCAAAAGCTTCGTATCTGCAATATTTGGCTGAAAATTCTTCTTTTGTTGTGTTTTTGAATCAGGACGAGTGCCGTGCTTGTGGCGTTCGTACTGGTGCGATGATGTATCCGGACGGGTCTGTCAACGGTTTGAAGCTTGATGAAGAGGTGGAAGTGGTTATGTCTGGTTCCTCGGATAAGGTCAGAAGTAAACAAAGTCTTGAAAGGTAGTTATGTTTGGAGGGTATGGTCAACTACCTCCACTTAACGCTTCGCGTTTGAAGTGGGGGCTTGCAGCTCGGTAAAACATAGGTGCTAACGACATCATAAGGTGTCTCCCTAAAGCCGGCCGCATCGTCGGGCAGTTGACAATGCCCGTTTTGCTAAGGAGTTTACTCCGAAGCAGTTATTGCTCTTTCATAACGAGGATTGTTGTCCCCAGAAATCCACATGGTTCCGAGCAACTGGATGTTCATTGCACCAATACGGTCATCGTTGGACTTGTAACCACACTGGCAACTGTATAGATGCTTACCATGGTCACGATTTTTTTTATGGATAGTACCACATTTGGGGCAACGCTGAGAGGTATACTTAGCGGACACCTTTAGGACTTCGGAGCGATTTTCGTGGGCTTTGTAGGTCAGGAATTGCTCCAACTGATAGAAACTCCAACTCCGCAAGTCATAGTTCTGCTTTGCCGTTCTGGATAAATTGGATTCCTCGAAGCTTATACCGGTCAAATCTTCTAGTACGAAAAGAGTATCCTTGCCGTATTTTTCAACGAGTGTCTTAGAAATCTGATGGTTTACATCAGACATCCAACGGTTCTCTCGTCCTGAAATGGCCTTGAGTCTACGCTTTGCTGATTTGGTGCCCTTAGACTGGAGCTGCTTGCGAACTGCTTGAAATTTATGGCGTTTGGTTGCAATCTTTTGTCCGGAAATGAATTCCGTTTTTCCTTGCTCATCGTAGCTGACTGTCAGGAAACGAAGCCCACGGTCGATACCGACCACATGGCGGACGTTCTCCTTTTGGAAATCTTCAACAATTTTGGTTACTGGGATATGGAGATACCACAGCCCTTTAAGTTCTATCAGTTTAGCTGTGCCAAGTTCGTAAGAGCCGTCAAGGTATTCTACAAAATGTTTGCTTTCAAAGGTACATTTTGTCCTCTTGCCAAGGGTGTTGATAGATAGGGCTTGTCCGTTATCAACAAAGCTGTAGTCACGATTACGCACTAAGTCAGCTTGCGGACGGTTAAAAAACACTGGCTTCCAAAGCCATTCTAAAGTTTTGGTAATGCGCTGCCAATTACTGTTTTCGTCTTTGTATCTATAAGGGTTTTGGAAGAGCTGCTGCCTGATGGTTTTATATCTGGCAATAGTAGTTTTAATAGAGGACTGAGCTAACTGGGACTTCAATCCAAATAAGTTGCGTAGGTCTCCATACAGTTCTTTATTAAGGCTTTGATATGTTAAATTGAACTTGTTGTTAAAAATGTATTGAGACACGAAGTTACAAGCCTGACGATATTGTTCAGTCATCTGGCAGAACAAAGTTTCTTGCTCTGGAGTAGTGTGTATGCGAAGTTTTATTGTTTTAGTTAGGTTGGACATTTTTCTTACCTGTCTTTCTGATGCGTATATTACTTCATCATAAAATATTATAGTATAATTTTTGCTGAAAATCTATTGTTTATTATTGAAAGGAGGGAGCGGACATTCCTTCCCGACTTATAGAAGTCGGGGTCTCCTGCCCGCGATAAGATGAAAATCACGACAGCTGTGGAATTGGATTTGAATTTGTTTGACGGATTGGACGGGGTGGATGTTCGTGAACACCCTGCTTATGTTTCGCCTGCTTTGCGTGATTCTTTGGCTGCGTTGAATTCCGGTTCGATTTCAGAAGAACAGTTTGTTGCGTTGGATTTCAAGGATATGTATGCGGAGAACGGTTTTACGTTTGATACACTTTCGCATCCTGTTTTGTATAGCGTGGTTTCTGAACGTCATGGTAAGGATGGGTCGTTTTCTTCACTCCATCAAGGGTTGTCTCCAGTCGGGGATGTTCCCGGGGTTTATAAGGTGATGTCTGTGACCAGTCATGACGGCCCTGGTGCGGATATTGATTATCATAGTGACGCGGATATTACGTATTTGGCTGTGGATGGTAAGTCTGTTGCCAAAGCGTTGCATGTGTTCAGTTGGGATGTTTCGGGCCGTGAGGTTGATGATTTGATGGATTTGGCTCATTCTTCTATTGAGCATGATGGCTATAATTTTTTGGTGTCGCAGGTGGTTGGTGATGAAAAAATATATCGTAATGAAATGGATGATGTGATGCCGGATATGAATTTTGTTCCTGGTGAAAAGTCGTTGCCGTATTTGCGTGATGCCTCCATCATTCATTCTTCGTTTGATGAATCTTTTGGGTTTATGGCTCGTGATATGGTTCATGAATTTTCGGAAGGTAAGACGTTGCAGCAGTTTTTTGAAGACGTTGTTGTTTCTATCAGAAATCATACGTCTGGTGATTTTCAGCGGTATGAGTTGTCGGTTTTGAATGATTTGTCAAATGGTGTTATGAAATATGAAAAGGGTATGGATGAACGGTTTGATTTTATTGAGGCGTATGATGCGAAACAAGCTGCTAAAGTTGTTGCAAAAGAAGATATGCCGGTTGAATTGGATATGAGTGAGGTTGGGAAGAAACGGTCTGTGGATAAATCGTAAGATACGGGAAGATAATACGTGTATTGCATTATAATTATGTTTGTAGG
>JAFSPK010000083.1:0-38117 GCA_017443005.1 Acidaminococcaceae bacterium | reverse complement strand
GTACGCAATTATCAAAACCGGCGGCAAACAGTACAAAGTAGCAGAAGGCGACGTTCTGAACGTAGAAAAGCTGGACGCGGAAAAAGGTGCTGAAGTCGTATTTGATGAAGTTCTGGCTATCGTAAACGATGGCGAAGTAACCGTAGGCAAACCGTTCATCGACGGCGCTAAAGTTACCGCTACCGTAGAAGAGCAGGGCAAAGGCGAAAAGATTTTGGTCTTCAAATACAGAGCCAAAGTTAACTATCGCAAACGCGCTGGTCATCGTCAGCCGTTCACTGCTGTAAAAATCAGCGGCATTCAGGCTTAATGTATGATTACCATCGATTTATACAGGAACCATAAAGGAGAAATCACAGGTTTCCGGTCTCAGGGCCACGCGGGTGACGCCCCGGCCGGGGAAAGCATCCTATGCGCCTGGGTCTCCGCGGCAACGCAGATGGCTCTTGTAGGTTTGGAACAGCAACTGAAGTATCCCGTGGACTATCAGGTGGATCAGAAAAAAGGCGTGCTGCAGGTAACGCTGCAACGGACGCCTGACATAAAAAGCCAGTCTCTGCTGGGCAGTATGGAAATCGTACTGTATCAGCTGGCTGAGCAGTGTCCGCAAGATGTTCGAATTCGCGAACATGGAGGTGAAATGAATGTTTAAACTTATTCTGCAGTTACATGCACATAAAAAAGGTACCGGTTCTTCCCACAACGGTCGTGACTCCAACTCCCAGCGTCTGGGAACCAAAGCACACGACGGTAAGGTTGTAACCGCCGGCAGCATCATCGTGCGCCAGCATGGTACCCGTTTCCATGTGGGCAAGAATGTTGGCATGGGCCGTGATTACACCATCTATGCCAAGATTGCAGGTGTGGTTCGTTTTGGTCGTCATGGCCGTACCGAACGCATTATCAGCGTTGAGCCCCTGGAAGCTAAAGAAGCGTAAGATTTTGGAAATGCAAAACCCCGTTCCGTTAGGGAGCGGGGTTTTTCGTATTTTATGATGCAGCAGCCGTGGCGGGGACGCCTTCATAGCGCTCCGCTAACGCGAGGCGCCTGCACTGATGTCGTTGACTGCGGTTTTCGTCAGGTAAGCTTGGCTGTATGCAAGGTTTTTACTTTTACATTTGCCTCGCGCCCTGCGGGTGCACGCTTCGCTTATTCAGTCGTCCCCGCCCCGGCTGCTGACAGAAGGAAGATTTTAAACTCTATTCTATGGGGCGCTTTTTGTTTGACAAACACTCTCACTGATGCTAAAATACAAATAGAAGAGGTGCCACCGATGAACGGTTGGCCTTAAGTTTTAGTTACTTTACAAAAAGCAGCCGCTACCTTTGCCACGGGGCGGCTACTTTTTTTGTGTCTTGATTACTTCCAACAGCAATGGTATGATGTTAACAAAAATATTTCCGAGGTTTTCTATGTCAAACCGTAACATCGTGGTAGACCGCCTGAGGGCACTGGCCATGTTAGGAGTCATCGGCATCCACATCGGGCCTTTTGTGTTTGCCTCTTCCACGCCGCGTCTGGATCTGTTTCTCCTGTTTCAGGTCTTTACCCGCTTTGCCGTCCCCAGCTTCTTTTTCATTTCGGGTTTCGGGCTGTTCTGTAATGACGCGCTGCACAGGCCGTTTCATTATTTCAATTTTATAAAGAAACATCTGATCACGGTAGGCCTGCCTTACTTCGTCTGGTCATTCTTTTACATTGCCATGTGGCAGTGGGAGGACATGTATCGCCCGGACCGGAGCTTTTCCGTTTCCGTACTCATCGTGAAGTTTTTGCTGGGCGAAGGATGTTACCATATTTACTTTATGGTGATCTTGCTGTATTTTTATTTTTCCATGCCGTTCTGGCGCTGGCTGGTCAGGTGGATCAGTGAAAAATCCGCTACAGGGATTGCTGCTTCACTTTCTGTTTTGGCAGCTCTGCAGATTTTACTGTACCAATGGAGTGCCACCTATTGGAATTATCCTCCCTGGACCCAGGGCCACGCCATGATCATTCGTCTTTTAAACGAACGCATGAACTACCTGCCCCTGTTTTACGGTTTCATTTTCGTGCTGGGCGGTGTCTGCGCCATCCACGAAAAGAAACTCCGCAGCTGGCTGCAATGTCATTTTACCTCCAGCTTGGGCGTTTTTCTGCTTTCCTGTGCTGTGCTGGTTTGGAAATTTAAACAGTACGTGCTGGCAGGCATCCCGTTGGAAGATATCCCTGCCAAATATATGACCCAGCTCACCCCGGAAGGTCTGCTCTATACCGTGTGCTGGTTGCTATTCTTCAGCGCTGCGCTGGAGAAGCTGGAAGATCGTGTTGATGAAGAAGGGGCCGATTGCATAAGTGTTGCTGCAGAAGAAGCTAACCAAATAGTGACCGAAGCAGAGAAAGTACAAACATCAGCTATCGATAAAGAATACTGTGCGCAAAACGCTGATTTGGCAGAAAAAAAATTAGAGAGCAGACATTCGTTTTTGGATGTGCTCTCTGAATACTCTATGATTATTTACCTGATCCATCCCTTGTTCCTGTACTATTGGCTGCAGTGGTTCCAGCTGTTGGGCTTTTCCATTGCGCAGATACCGGTGTTGGTATTTTACATTTTAGTATTAGTGACTTCGCTGTTAGCAGGTATGGTAATTCACAAACTGGCAAAAAAATACCGGCCCATAGGTTTAGCACTGTTAGGCAGGCAGCCGCAATAATATTTTAACAAGACACAAAAAAAGTAACCGCCCTCAGCCAAAGGTAGCGGTTACTCTGTAAAAAGATAACTATAAACCTGGGCCAACCGTTCATCGGTGGCGCCTCTTCTATTTGTATTTTAGCATCAGTGAGAGTGTTTGTCAAACAAAACGTTCCCGCCCCGGCGAATCATCAAAACAAACGAAAAACCCCGCTCCATGACGGAACGAGGTTTTCTTAGCTCTACATACTTTTACCCTTCAATCGCAATGTACTTCTTGCCCTCCACAGCCTTCGGATCCTTCTTGGGGATGTTCAGCCGCAGGGTGCCATCCTCAAACTTCGCCTTAATGTCCTCCACCGTAACGGCCGGCCCTACATAGAAGCTGCGAGAGCAGGCGCCGCTGTACCGTTCCTGACGGATGTACTTGCCTTCCTCATCCTTTTCATCCTTGTCCAGGGACTTGGAGGCGGTGATGGTCATATACCCATCCTCCAGCTGTACCTGGATCCCTTCCTTCTTGAAGCCCGGCAGATCCACGATTACATCATAGCTGTCCTTGTTCTCCCGGATATCCGTCTTCATAATGTTGGACGCATGCTTGCCATACAACGGGGAATGACCCTTGCCAAAGAAATTGGGGTTCATCAGACCACTGTCATTCATCCACTCATCAAATAAATTTTCGCCAAAAATGCTCGGTAACATCATAACTCATTCCTCCATTCGCTGCGACTGTGGCTTCGCGCCGCAACCGCGATATCATAATTTAAATTTTTGATAAGGTTTGGAAACAACAGATCCAACTACTGACTTTTTGACTTTTAACCTTTAAATAAAAGGCCTCGCGGCCAATCGTTTCAGGTTACAAATCATGGGAAGAAGCCTTGCGACCTCGTCCTCAATAGTCCTTTCCTTGTTTCTACACATACTATACCACGTTTTGTTAGCACTGTCAAGAGTTGAGTGCTAATTTTTTTTAATAAATTTTATTTCTTTTTAATCCTCGCATAACACAATGCTTTTTTGCAGCGCATTTTATCTTCATCCATGCACATTCCCATAATCCCGGAAAAAATTTCTTAATTAATAGGAAAAGAGTATGGCTTTTCTGAGAAAATAGTATATAATATAGAGTTGAATAGGTGTTGGTTCCATTCGCCGACTCTGTTCACCGAAAAGGAGAGACGCTCTCATTAGGCTGTTCTCCGGGAAACGTATATGTACGGCGTTTCCTTATGCACAGTTCTTTGCATACAGTCAGTGCAAACCGCCTGTGCAAACTGTTTGTGCGAACGCATTTCGCACACCACTTACTGGATTCTGAAACGTGCGGAAGAAACTTTCATCAGGGGACTTCAGGCAGGGTTTCGGAATGGGGCAACGCGGAAATCATGAGTCCGTGAGTTGTCCGTCTGCGGAAACTCTGATGCATTACCGTCAGCGTTGCATCGGCTGTAGTGTGATAACCCACTGCAGATTATGCCATGTACGCTGCAGGTAAAACGCCGTCAGCCTTTCCTTTTATATATATTATATCGAGGTGCTCTATGACGAACAATTACAAATCGCAGATCACGGCCGACGCAGCCGGGCGGAAACGCGGTACTGTGCCGGCGGAGGGTTCTGCGTCCTACAAAGTGGGGATCGATATCGGCTCCACGACCATCAAAGTTGTGGTATTAGATGCGGAAGAACATATTGTTTACAAACATTACGCCCGCCACTTCTCCGATATCCCCACCGCGTTAGTAACCAACCTCACCGCGCTGCAAGACGTGGTGGGACCCTCCCGTTTCCGCTTCGCCCTTACCGGCTCGGCGGGCATGGGCATCGCCCAGCGGTTGCAGCTGCCCTTCGTGCAGGAAGTCATCGCGGCGGCCACAGCGGTGAAAAAACTCATCCCCCAGACTGACACCATGGTGGAACTGGGAGGCGAAGATGCCAAGATTATGTACTTCGGCAGCGCGCCGGAAGAACGTATGAACGGTGTCTGCGCAGGCGGTACCGGCGCCTTCATCGACCACATGGCGGCCCTTCTGAACACCGACGCCAAAGGCCTCAACGACCTGGCTGCCAACGCCCGGCGCATCTACACCATAGCCTCCCGCTGCGGTGTGTTTGCCAAAACGGATATCCAGGCCCTCATGAACGACGGGGCCTCCAAAGAAGACATTGCCAAATCCATTTTCCAGGCGGTAGTGAACCAGACCATCGGCAACCTGGCCCAGGGCCGGGAAATCACCGGCAACGTAGCCTTTTTAGGCGGGCCCCTCTATTTCCTGCCGGAGCTGAAAAAGCGCTTTATCGAGACCCTGAAGATGGATCCGGAACACGTGGTGAACGTGGAAGACGGAGCCTACTTCGTGGCCGTGGGCGCAGCCCTTTCCGAAGAAACCAAGGAGCTGGAGTTCAAAGACCTTACCGCCAACCTGGACAAAGCGGAAGCCGGTCACGGCATCGCCCGGGACGAGCGGCTGGCCCTGTTCCGCAGCAGCGAGGAATACGACGCCTTTATTGCACGTCACAACAAGGACAAAGTAAAACGCGGGGACCTGGCCACCTACGCAGGCCCGGTTTACGTAGGCATCGACGCCGGTTCCACCACCACCAAAATCGTGGCCATCGGCAGCGAAAAAGAAATATTATACACCGATTACGGCAGCAACCAGGGCTCACCTCTGAAGATCGTTATCAAAGAGCTGACAGGCCTGTATAAGGCCATGCCCAAAACAGCCTGGATTGCAGGCTGCCTCACCACAGGCTACGGGGAAAACATCGTCAAGGCAGCCCTTCACGCGGACGAAGGGGAAGTGGAAACCTTTGCCCACTACCGGGCCGCCTACGAGTTCTGCCCCGAAGTCACCTGCGTGCTGGACATCGGCGGGCAGGACATGAAATGCTTCCAGATCAGCAACGGCAACATCGGCAAAATTACCCTGAACGAAGCCTGCTCGGCGGGCTGCGGTTCGTTTATTGAAAACTTTGCCCAGGGCCTGGGCATGAGCGCCGCGGAGTTCGCGGACAAGGCCATGGACAGCAAAACCCCCGTGGATCTGGGCACCCGCTGCACCGTGTTCATGAATTCCCGGGTGAAGCAGGCCCAGAAAGAAGGAGCGCCCCTGGCGGATATTTCCGCCGGCATCGGCCTTTCTGTCATTAAAAACGCCCTCTTCAAAGTCATGCAGCTGAAAGACGTCAGCGAACTGGGGGACCACATCGTAGTTCAGGGCGGCACGTTCTATAATAATGCAGTGCTCCGGAACATGGAAAAACTGTTAGGGAAGGATGTCATCCGTCCGGATATCGCCGGTCTCATGGGCGCCTACGGGGCGGCTATCCTTTCCCTGGAAAAAACGGAAAGCGAAGCCGCGGAAGCAGAAAAACATTCCACCCTTCTCGGCCCGGAACAGCTGGCCAACTTTACCGTCACCACCAAATCCTACCGCTGCAACGGCTGCGGTAACCACTGCCTGGTGACCATGCAGACCTTCCCCGACGGGGGCCGTTACTTTACCGGCAACCGCTGCGAACGGGGCGAAGGCAAACCCAAAAATACCAACAAGGCGCCTAATATCTATGAATACAAATACCAGCGCCTGTTTAATTATCCCAACGTAACGGACCCGGCTGCCTCCGGCGCTACCGCGCAAACCAGTTCGTCCGGCAGCAAACGTACGGCTGCCTCCTGCGCTGCCGCCCAAACCGGCGCCTCTAACAGCAGACGCACCGCCGCCGGCAGCGGCACACGCCGTCCCAACGCCCCCCGGGGTGTCATCGGCATCCCCCGTGTCCTCAACATGTACGAAGACTTCCCCTTCTGGGCTGCCTTCTTCGGCAAACTGGGCTACGACATCGTGCTCAGCGGCAAGTCCAACCCCATGATCTACTACAAAGGCATGTCCACCATTCCCTCGGATTCCCTGTGCTACCCGGCCAAGCTGGTGCACGGCCACGTGATGGACCTGGTGGAAAAAGGCGTAAAGCGTATTTTCTACCCCTGCATGCCCTACAATATGGAAGACGACGTGAACCGCACCGGCAACCACTACAACTGTCCGGTGGTGGCTTCCTACGCGGAAAACATCCGCAACAACATGGATGTGCTGCGGAACGAGAACATTGAGTTCATCGAACCCTTCCTGCCCATCAACAATCCGAAAAAAATGCTGCAGCGTCTTGCGGAAGTGGAATTCTTTAAGAAAGACAACATCACGTCCAAAGAATTAAAAGCGGCCATGGACGCAGGCTACAAAGAGTTGGAGCAGTACCGGGAAGACGTACGCAACAAAGGCAAAGAAATCCTGCAGACTGCCAAAGAGAAAAATCTCCCTGTGATCCTGCTGGTAGGCCGGCCTTACCACATCGATCCGGAAATCAACCATGGCATTCCGGAGATGATCCAGTCCTACAACCTGGCCATCGTGTCGGAGGACTCCGTGTACCACATGGATACGCCCAAAGATGAGCTCAGCATTGTGAACCAGTGGAGCTACCACGCCCGGCTGTACCATGCGGCCAGCTTTGCGGCGGCCCACCCCGAAATCAACCTGATCCAGCTCAGCTCCTTCGGCTGCGGGCTGGACGCCATCACCACCAACCAGGTGCGGGAGATCATGGAAGGCCACCAGCGCCTGTACACCATGATCAAGCTGGATGAAGTCAGCAACTTAGGCGCGGCACGGATCCGGCTGCGTTCCTTATTGGCGGTGCTCAGCCGGAGGCACGTGCCCGGCTACCAGCCCATCATCACGCCCGAGCGCCCGCACTTTACCCACGAGTGCAAGGGAACCCATACGATTTTAGCGCCCCAGATGGCGCCCATCCATTTCAACCTCATCAGCCACGTGCTGAACCGGTACGGGTATCAGGTGGTCATTCCGGAAACTCCCAAGGAAGATTCCATCAACCTGGGGCTGCAGTATGTGCAGAACGATATGTGTTACCCGGCCATTGTGGTCATCGGCCAGATGCTGCAGGCCCTGAAAAGCGGCAAGTACGACCCGGACAACACCAGCATCGTGCTGTTCCAGACCTGCGGCGCCTGTCGGGCCACCAACTACCTGAACCTGATGCGGCGCGCCCTGCGGAACGCGGGCTTCCCCCAGGTGCCGGCCTTTGCCTGCTGGGGGCTGGAGCAGGATGCCTTCCGTCTCAACGCTTCGGGCTTCAAAGATGTGGCCAAAGCGGTGGTGTACGGGGACCTGCTGCAAAACGTCACCAACCGGATGCGGCCTTACGAGCTGATCCCCGGTTCCACGGACAAGCTGTTTGCCAAGTGGATGGCCAAGGTGAAAGAGGAGCTGGATCACGGCAATTTCCTGAAGTACCGGCAGACCATTCAGGAGCTGGTGCAGGAGTTTGACGCCATTCCCCTGATTCCCAATCTGTGGAAGCCCAAAGTGGGCGTGGTAGGGGAAATTTTAGTAGAGTATCACCCGGTGGCCAACAATCACCTGGAAGAGGTGCTGGCCCGGGAGGGAGCGGAAGTGGTGATGCCGGAACTGGCAAACTTCCTATTATATATGGCCTTTGACGGCATTACGCGCCACGATATTCTGGACGGCAGCTGGCTGAACAAGGTGGGCGCCCAGATGTTCATCAAGGTGGCGGATTTCTTTATGAGCCCTATGCGGAAGGCATTGGCGAAGTCAAAGCATTTTACGGCGCCGGTTTCCATTTACAAGGTGGCGGAGCTGGCGGCGCAGCATGTATCCCTGGGCAATATGGCCGGGGAGGGCTGGCTGCTGCCGGGTGAGATGACGAAGCTGATGGAAGAGGGCGTGCGGAATGTGGTATGTCTGCAGCCCTGGGCGTGCCTGCCCAATCATATTTTGGGCAAGGGTGTGTTCCGGGAGATCCGGCGCACGTATGAAGACGCCAATCTGGTGGCTATGGACTGCGATGCGGGGGCGTCTGAAGTGAATCAGCTGAATCGTCTGAAGCTGATGCTGTCTGTGGCGAAGGAGAAGTGTCCGGAGGGAATGCAGTTAGCGGCGCCGGCTGAAAACGCAGATAATTTAGCGTAAAGCAGGGTCGGTTCGCTAACAAGTTTATAACCCGTAATAAGAGTCATTGTAGCTGCAAAAGACAAGGTGAACAGGTAACCGAAATGCCATGGACCTATTCGCTTGCGGATTCAAAGCTAAGGATAAGATTATCCGGATAATATGAGACTATTTGTATAATTATAAAAGAGTAGTCGGGAAAACCCGACTACTCTTTTGTGTTGCGGCATGGTGAAAGAGGATTTACTTACTGAGCAGCATTGTGGTCAGCGATAAGGCCGCCAAGCTACCTGAAGGATATAATTTTAACCGTCTGCGCCTGTGGAAAACTGGAAATGTAGTAAAAGGATACTATCAACTATAGTTAAAGTCTTACGCTGATTCGTATGCCCGGACGCGCATAATAGCCCCATCTTCCATAATAGGGATATCCGTAGTAATAGCCTACGGGGTACGCAACGATGTAACCTCCGTACGGCCGCCAGTAGCGGCCTCTGTAATAACCGGAATACCGCCAGCGTGGCGGAGGTACCGGCCGGTGATAGCGGTGGGGCGGCAGGGACGGACGTACATAGACGCGGTCATGACGTGGTCCGCCATGATGGCGCCCGTGGTGGATAGAGGCCATTCGCCCGCCTACAGGGCCGTTTTGTCCGTGGGTTGGTGTCATCCGTACCCGGTTTCCGGTAGGTGTGTGCATCCGGTGAGACGGATTAACATGCACCCGATGGGAAGAGGCAATATGAGCCGTTGGACGCTGGCTGGTAAACACACCGGGCGGCAAAGCGGCGAAGACAGATCCGGAACTGCAAATTATCATCAGTGCTGCCGCGGCAGCAAGCACTTTTTTCATGGCAGCCTCCTTTCAAACGTAAGAGATAGTTTTGGCTTTAATTTTATTTATTATAGCAGGTAAATGTGACTTTACTGTGGCAGATAATTCTTCTTGCTTTTTCATAGGAATTATGTATAATTTGATAAAAGAAGTGTGCCGGCACATATGGATTCACGAGAATGGAAAGGACTACTATGGACACAGTTACTTTCATGAAACATCTGCATACCTACCGTGCCCCCCGGGTCTTCAACCCCTGGCGGGAATACGAACCGGGGCTGGATATCGGGCCGTCGGCGCCGGAGATCCGTTATCTTAATTTGCAGCGTTATCTGGAACTGCGGCTAAACGCGCACTATCTGTTTATTGCGGAAGGCCTGGGCTATCAGGGAGGGCGTTTTTCCGGCATGGCCATGACCAGCGAGCGCATCCTGCTGGGGCATCACCCGGAAGTGCGGCCCGAAGAAGTGCTGGGTGAGTGGAACTATCAGCGCACCAGCAATCCGGATTCCCCTTTGCTGAAGGGAACACAGAAAACACTGGGATTCAACGAACCCACGGCTACCGTCATGTGGGGCAGTCTGCACCGTCATCATCTGGGAACCTTTGATGCTGTGCTGTGGAATATTTTTCCCTTTCATCCCCATAAAGAAGAGGGGCTGTTAACCAATCGCACCCCGGACGGCAATGAATTAAATGTGGGAATCGTGTACGCCAAACAGTTGCTGGAACTTTTGCCCAATGCGCAGGTGGTAGCCATCGGGCAGAAATCCGCTGGCACCTTGCAGAAGTTCGGCGTGCCCTGCTGCTGCGTGCCGCATCCTTCCATGGGTGGGGCGAACCGGTTTAAGGCGGCGATTGCGGAGCTGTTTGGAAAGTAATAGTCCTGCGGGTATCTTTTTCATAGCGCTCCGCTAACGCTTCGGGCGTAACCCGCGGTGCGTTGTCATGTGCAAAGGACTTGTTGCGTTTTCTGCAAGACCTTCTTTAATGAACAGTTCCTCGCGCCCCTGCGGGTGCACGCTCCGCTTATTCAAAATTTCCCCGCAGGGCAACAACTAACAGGAGTTTTTATTTTATGTCAGACCAAAGAACTGAAAACGGTACAGAAGTGAATAAAGTCACCCAGTCCGCCCCTCTTCCGGACCTGCCGCCCATGACCAAAAATCAGGTGATGGACCTGGCCATGGACATGGGCAAGATATTGCTGAAAAGCGGCGCCGAAACCAGCCGGGTGGAAGATACCATGATGCGCTTCTGCCGCAGTTACGGATACTACGACCTGAATGTGTTCTGCACGCCTACCATAATTATTTTAGGTGACGAAAGCCCCCGGGGCAAAAGCCGCGTCTTTCGCGTGCGCTGGCGTTCCACGGATCTGGGACTGATCATGGATGTGAATCAGCTTTCCTATAATTTCCGCTGCTGGAAGATGGGGTATGTGGAAGCCAAACGCTGGCTTCAGGACAGGCTGTCCAAGTCGCATCCCTACGGCAACAGGGTGGTCTGCGTGGCTTCCGGGCTGGGCAGCGCCTGCTTTGCCATGCTGCTGGGTTCCGCCAGCATCTACAATTTTGTGGCAGCGTTTCTGACCGGCTTCATCGCCATGACCCTGCTGAAAATGGTGAACAACTTTCATCCCACGCCTTTCTGGGAAAACTTTCTGGCAGGCTTTGCTATCGGCATCGTAGCCCAGACCTGTTGTCTGAGTCCCTACTGTACCATGGAAAACATCATCGTCGGCGCCCTGATGCCCTTTCTGCCGGGGCTGGCTTTTACCAACGGAGTGCGCGACTATATGGCGGGGGACCTGTTAAGCGGCAACAGCCGTATCGCGGAAGCCGCTCTCTTTGCCCTCTCCATCGCCATTGGACTGGTATTTGCGCTGAAGGCCTGGACCTGGGGAGGCTTGCCATGATGATGCACTATCTGCAGGCTTTTGTCTTTGCATTTTTTGCTACGGTGGCCTTCGGGGTCCTGTTCCAGGGACCGAAGCGGATCTTGTGGCGCAGCGGGCTCATCGGCGGCCTGGGCTGGCTGGCCTTTATCGGTATGAAAGAACTCTTTTCCGTACATTCCTTCTCCGCCAACTTTCTGGCCACGGTGCTGATCGCCCTGTTCAGTGAAATCTTTGCCCGCATCTGGAAGGAACCCGTAACGGTCTTTGAGATTCCCGCCATCATCCCGCTGGTGCCCGGGTTGGGCATGTACAAAGGCATGAATTATATTTTGCAGGACTATGTAAGCTATGGCAGCGAAGTGTTGCTGGGAGCTGCCGTGGACTCCTGCGCCATCGCCCTGGGGATCATGATGGTGTCCGGCATCTTCCGGGCCCTGAAAACCGGCAGCGATATGGCCCTCCAGCGTCAGCAGGATCTGTTGGGCACAGCTGTGTCCAAGGATTTGTACGTTAGTGATCCGGATGAAGAAGAATGAAATATAAATATAATTAATTGTTCCGGAAAAGACTCGCAAACACGGAAATGATTGCTATTTTATGGATTCATGAGCCTGTGGCTTCGAAACTCGGGCTTTGCCCTCAGACACTCTCGCCACTACGGCTCATTTCATCTCATAAAATTTCGCAATCGTTTCCTATGGTTTGCTTCTGTCTTTTTCGGAACGATTTTATAAAGATTCTCCCCCACAAGAAATGCTATGCAAGGATACGACTTTTATGTTATAATATCTTAAGTGAGGTTTTTACACTGGCTTACTGGTGGTGCTGGTCCGGCTGCCAGTATGGAGAAAAGGAGGAGTTTTTATAAAATGAAAAAAATTCTTGTTCTGTTGTTCTGTTCGTTAGTACTTGTGCTGACTGCCTGCGGCGGTCCGGAAAAAAAGACGGAAAAGCCTGCGGAGCCTCAGAAGAAGGCGGAACCCGCAAAGACCGCAGACGGGAAACAGATTCTGAATCTGTTTAGCTGGGCTGATAATTTTGACCCCGAGGTTCTTGCAGATTTTGAAAAGAAATATAACTGCAAGATTAACTATGACGTATTTGCCAACAATGAAGAACTCCTGGCCAAGATTCAGGCCGGCGGCGCACGTTACGACGTGATCCAGCCCAGTGATTATATGGTCACTACCATGCTGAAGCTCAAGCTGCTGGAAGAAATGGACCTGAGCAAGATGCCCAATACCAAGCATTTGATCAAAGATCTGCAGGCGCCGGCTTACGACCCCACCGGAAACCATTCTGTAGTGTATTCCTGGGGCATCACCGGCATTGCTTATAATAAAAAGTTTGTTAAAACGCCTCCCACTTCCTGGAGAGACCTGTGGAACCCGGCTTACAAGGGCCGCGTGGTTCTGCTGAACGACGTGCGGGAAGTCATCAGCTTTGCCATGAAGATGAACGGGTATCCGTTAAACAGTGTTGACAAGAACCATCTGGCGGTCTGCATGAAAGACCTGAAGGCGCTGGCTCCCAACATTCTGGCTTACGACACGGATACCATCAAGCAGAAGTTTATTGCGGAAGAAGCCTGGATCGGCACCATGTGGAGCGGCGACGCTTACTTCAGCAATAAGGAAAATTCCAATATCGGATTTGTTGTTCCTAAGGAAGGCACCGGCATCTGGGCCGACTGTTTCGCCATTCCCAAAGGCGCCAAAAACAAAGAACTGGCCCAGCAGTTCATCAATTACCTGTATGAGCCAAAAGTCAGTGCCAAGAATTACGAGTATATTGGCTACAACGACCCCAACCTTGCAGCGGCTCCGTACCACACCGAGGAGTTCAAAAACGATCCTATCCTGAAGACGGCTCGTGACTACATCGGCAAGTCCGAATGGACGGATGATGTAGGCGACGCCATTGAGCTGTATGACCGTTGCTGGACGGAACTGAAGACGGGGAAATAAGCCTGTCTTCTTTACCTAAAACAAATATGCGTCGAACCTGTCCCGTTAAGGGATATGGTTCGGCGCTATTTCTATTTATTTTAGAAGTTAGATTCCGGAACCTATAAAAACATATACATATAAAAAAGCTCCGGCTTCCGCCAGAGCTTTTATTGTAAAACTTACTTCCCAGTCTTCAGTTCCGTCCAAAACTTATCATACATGGTAATTGCATTCCCGATATCATGAAGCCATTCGCCCTTGTCAGCCTGGCTGTTGGCCGCCTTCAGGATCGGGCTTTCCACTACTTCCTTCTTCTGCAGCGGGATCGCCTTGCCGTTGGCGTTAGGCACCCGGATGTAGTTGAAGTTCTGTGCGCTTACCTGGGGATCATAGATGTAATTCAGGAACTTCATGGCCAGTTCCTTGTTCTTGGCCCCTTTGGGGATGGCCATGTTGTCGGCCCAGATCAGGGTACCTTCCTTGGGTACGCAGAACTGGATATCAGGATTGTCAAAGTTGCAGAAAGAAGCATCGCCGCTCCACATCTGGGCGATCCAAGCTTCCTCGGCAATCATCTTCTGCTTGTTGTTTTCCGTATCATAGGCCAGCACGTTGGTGTTCAGCTTCTTCAGGTCGTTGAAAGCCGCTTCCACTTCTTTTGCATCCGTGCTGTTGTTGGATTTGCCCAGCTTCTTCAGGGCCAGGCTGAATACTTCCCGGTTGTCGTTCAGCAGGATGATGTGGCCCTTGTATTCGGGTTTCCACAGGTCAGCCCAGCTGGTGATGGGGTCTTTCACATATTTTTTGTTGTAGGCGATGCCGGTGATGCCCCAAACATACGGAATGGCATATTCCTGCTTCGGGTCATAGGCCGGGTGTTTCAGGCTTTCGATCAGGTTGGCCTGTACGTTTGGCAGTTTGCTGTGGTCCAGCTTCTCCAGCATGTCCAGATGGATCATGGTGGTGACCATGTAATCGGAAGGCTGGATGATGTCGAACTGGGCGCCGCCGGCCTGCATCTTGGCCAGCAGTTCTTCGTTATTGGAATACACGTCGTAATTAACGCGGCAGTTATTGGCTTTTTCAAAAGCGGCCAGTACCTGGGGATCAAAATAATCCGCCCAGCTGTAGATGTTCAGCACCTGCTGTTCTTTCTTGCCGCCGTCCTTGGGCGCATCCATCTTCTTATCACCGCCGCCGCAGCCGGTGAGAGCCAGGGTAAAGCATACAACGAGTAAGAGTAGTAAAGTGAATTTTTTCAAATGGTATCAACTCCTTTTCATAAAATATTTTATTGGAAATGAGTATAACATTACAGATTACGCGATATAACAGGTTTGTGCTGCCGCCGGAGCGAATCGGGAAAACCTGTGTCGCCGCATGTTGCGGAAGCGATTTAAACTATACCACAGCAGAAACAAAATTGCAATAATAAATTTTCATTTTCCTCTGGCGCTGCGTCGCAGAAAAACAGGCTGCTGTAACCCTGACTGTCTGTGGCTGCGCTGCCAAAATCAGTCTTCCGCTTTCACCTTGTGACTGGGCTGTAAAAATTCCGCCAGCAGCACCAGGATGATTTCCACTACCATCATCAGGGTGGACAGGGCGTTGATCTCCGGAGAGATGCCCCGCTTGACCATGGCGTAAATGTACAGCGGCAGCGTAGTGGAGTTGGGACCCGCCACGAAGAAGCTGATGACGAAATCATCGATGGAAAGAGTGAAGGCGATAAGGGCTCCGGCCACGATGCCCGGCATGATGAGGGGCAGGGTGATGTAACGGAAGCACTGCCAGGGGGTAGCGTACAGATCGCTGGCCGCCTGTTCATAATCGCTGCGCATGCCGTCCAGCCGCGCGCCCACGGTGATCACCACGAAGGACAGGCAGAAGGTGATATGGGCCAGGATCAGGGAACCTTTGCCCAAAGGCATCTGCACTTGGGAGAACAGCACCAGCAGGGACAGGCCCATGACGATTTCGGGGATTAGTATGGGAAGATAGACCAGGCCGTTGATGACGCTCTGCATTTTGTATTTGTACCGGTGCAGGGCGATGGCGGCGATGGTCCCCAGCGTGGTGGAGACGATGGTGGAAGCGAAGCCGATGATCAGCGTGTTGATGAGGGCTTCCAGCACCCGCCGGTTGTTGAACAGCTGCTCATACCAACGGAAGGTGAAACCGGTCCACACCGCATTGATGCGGGAGTCGTTGAAGGAGTACATGGCCAGGATGACCAGCGGTACGTACAGAAATGCCAGAATTGCCAGGGAATAGGCTAACAGCAAGTGGCTACGCCATGTTTTTTGCATTTTCGGCACCTCCGTTCTGCGCCTGGATGGCACGGTAGTAGAGGATGATCAGCAGCAGGGAAAGGACTGCCAGCACAATGGACAGGGCGGAACCGAAAGGCCAGTCACGGGCGGAGAGGAACTGGTTCTGGATCAGGTTCCCCACCAGGGCGGACTTGGCGCCACCCATTACGTCCGGTACCACGAACATTCCCAGAGAAGAGATGAACACCAGGATGGTGCCTGCCGCCACACCGGGCATGGTCAGGGGCAGGGTGATCTTCCGGAAGGCGGTGAAGGGAGCGGCTCCCAGATCGGAAGCGGCTTCCAGCAGCCGGCGGTCCAGCTGTTCGATGGATACATATATAGGAAGGATCATGAAGGGCAGCAGGGAGTAGATCATACCCAGCATTACGGCGCCTTCATTATATAAAAGCTGCAGGGGCTGTTCGATGAAGCCTGCTTTCATTAAAAAGGTGTTCAGCACGCCCTGGGCCCGCAAAATGATGACCCACGCATACGAGCGGATCAGGAAGTTGATCCAGAAGGGAATCATGCAGAGGATCAGTCCCGGCTGCTGCCAGCGTTTGGGCAGCTGGGCGATGTAATAGGCCAGGGGATACCCCATGAGAATCGTAACTACGGTAGTGACAAAGGCCACTATCAGGGTCTGTGCAAAGATGGAAAGATATAAAGGCTCCAGGAAACGCAGGTAGTTGTTGATGTTCCAGTTAAAGACCACCTGACCGTAAGGGGTACGGGCGGCAAAGGACACGGCAACAACGATGAGCATGGGGATGATAAAGAAGAATCCCAGCCACAGCATAGAAGGAGCAATCAGTAATTTACCGTTTTTCATGTCTCCGCCTTTCTGTTTCAGCAACGTGATTGGATGTTACGCGGCGCGGGAGGCACCTGTTCAATCTGTCGGCGCTTCCGGTTATTCTTTTTCTACTTTTACGCCGTCGCGGTCATACCACCAGATTCCGACCCGGTCGTCGGCCTGCCAGCGGTGTACGTCGTCAAAATACTGGTAGGCGATGACGGTTTGGTTCGTGTTGTCAAGACGGATAAAGACTTTGTCGATGGTGCCGTAGAAGACGATGTCTACCACCGTGCCAAAGAATTTGGGTTCCGGGTGATCCGCGTTCTCTTCGTCTTCCGGACACAGGTTCAGTTTCTCCGGACGCAGGGCATAGGTGTCGCTGCCGATATCAAAGAAGTTGCTTTCGCCGATGAAGCGGGCCACAAAGGTGTTTTTGGGATGATGGTAGATGCCGTTGGGATCCCCGTCCTGCTGGATGACGCCGTCGTGCATGATGACGATGCGGTCGCTCATGGTGAGGGCTTCTTCCTGGTCGTGGGTTACAAAGACGAAGGTGAGGCCAAGCCCTCGTTGTAAATTCTTCAGTTCCAACTGCAGTTTTTTCCGCAACTGATAGTCCAACGCGCCCAGAGGTTCGTCCAGCAACAGTACTTTAGGGCTGTTGACCAGGGCCCGGGCGATGGCTACACGCTGCTGCTGCCCGCCGGACATCTGGGACGGGTAGCGGTCCCGCAGCTGTTCCAGCTGGGTCAGGTACAGCACCTGGTTGATACGTTCCTGGGCTTCTTCGTTGGGAACGCCCTGCATCTTTAAACCGAAATGAATATTTTCCGTCACGGTCATGTGCGGAAACAACGCATAGTTCTGGAAAACCATGTTGACATTGCGTTTATAGGGCGGCAGCTTGGTAATATCTTTGCCGTCCAGGATCACTTTGCCGGTGGTAGGGGTTTCCAGACCGGCGATCATACGAAGCAGCGTGGTCTTGCCGCAGCCGGAAGGACCCAGCAGTGTTACAAATTCACCGTCGTTGATGGTAAGATCCAGCGTAGGGATGATTAGATGCTCGCCAAACTTTTTGGTAATCCCTTCCAAACGGATTAATTCATTCATTGCGATCACAACCTTTCCTGAGAAACCACAGGGAACGCGATTTCTGTTATGTAGTATTGAGGAAGCTGCCGACGCAGCGGGAACCCCGGTTGCCGGCGCCACCTTAAAGCAGGAAAGCCATTTGGAAATTGAAATTTCGGGCAGGCTGACCCAATTTAATGTTAGTGATTTATTGTACTTGCATTATACATGCAAAAGTCTGAGATTACAATGTTTTTTTTGCAAAAAAAGAAATTTTTTAAAATTGTTGCCAACCCGCATGTCTGATAGGGTCGGCATGGGGTCGTATTTGACAAAAATGAAAATCTCCCCAAAGCCCTTTTTATACAGTTTCGTTTTACATTTATTGTACAATGTGTTATAATATTTTCGGGAAAAATGTTGCAATATTTAGCGGTTTTCGGTATTTAGTAAAAACCATATCACGTGTCATTTGTGCAGTATGTTGAGACTGCATTGTAATATCCATAAAAAGAAAAATTTATTATGTAAGGGGGAAACCATCATGGGACTGATCGAACAATCTATGATTCCGCTGAACAAGGCTATTAAGGCAATGAAACTGGACCCGAGCGCGGCTGCTATCATTGCGGTACCGGAAAAGACTACGGAAGTTCATATTCCGGTCAAGATGGATAACGGCAAGGTTCAGGTATTTACGGGCTATCGCTGCCAGCACAGCACTATCATGGGACCGGCCAAGGGCGGCGTGCGGTATCATACGGCTGTCAATATGGATGAAGTGAAGACGCTGGCCTTCTGGATGACCTGCAAGTGCGCAGTGGCAGGCCTTCCCTACGGCGGCGGCAAGGGCGGCATCATCGTGGATGTGACCAAGCTGTCGGAACGGGAACTGGAAGCCCTGACCCGCGGCTACATTGACAAGATTGCCGGCGTCATCGGCGAAAAGAAAGATATTCCGGCTCCGGATATGAACACCAACGCCAAGATCATGGGCTGGATGATGGATGAATACAGCAAGATCACCGGCCAGTACGAACCCGGTTTCATCACCGGCAAGGATATTTCCGTAGGCGGTTCCCTGGGACGTACGGCTGCTACCGGCCGGGGCGTGGTGACCGCAGCGCTGGAAGCTCTGAAAGTGAAAGGCATGAAGGTGAAAGGCGCTACCGCAGCCGTACAGGGCTTCGGCAATGTAGGCAGCTGGACGGCCAAGCTGGCCTTTGACGAAGGCATGAAAATCGTAGCCATTTCCGACGTGTATGGCGCCATTGCCAATAAGAAGGGCATCGATCCTTACAAGCTTGCGGAATACACGGCTACCAGCAAGGGTCACAGTGTAGTGGGCTATCCTGATGCGGACCCCATTGACAAGGAACTGGTGCTGGAGCAGAAAGTGGACGTGCTGTTCCCCTGCGCCATGGAAAACCAGATTACCAAAGACAACGCGAAAAAGATCAAAGCCACCATCATCTGCGAAGGCGCCAACGGACCTACCACTCCGGAAGCTGACGAGATTTTGGACAAGAAAGGCATCTTTGTGGTTCCCGATATTCTGGCCAATGGCGGCGGCGTAACCGTTTCCTATTTTGAATGGGTACAGAACCTGTACAGTTTCTTCTGGTCGGAAGAAGAAGTGAAGAACCGCCAGATCGACATGATGGTGAAAGCCTTCAAGGAAGTGTATGACCTGACCCTCGAGTACAAAGTGCCCATGCGGGTAGCGGCTTACATCGCAGCCCTGAAACGCCTGGCGGTAGCCATGAAGTTCCGCGGTATGTATTAAAAGAACCGTTCCCTGACTATTAACAACTGAAAAGCGCCGAAGTTGTCCTTCCTTCCCCCGCGAAGTCTACGGCGGCATCCCGCAAGCGCGCTTGCTATCGCCGCCTAAAAGATTCGCGATGGGGCAAACCCTTCCGGGACAAGCTTCGGCGCTTTATTTATGTCCTGCAGTAAAAAGTGTGAAGCTTTGTTGACACTGACATTTGCAAGTGATAAAATTTTTTATATATGAATATGAAAGAGGGGATTCTGCTATGGAATACAAATTTGCATCGCGTATGGATCGGATGAAGGCGTCCGAGATCCGTGAATTACTGAAACTGACGGCTCGTCCGGAAATCATTTCCTTTGCCGGCGGCCTGCCTGCTCCGGAACTGTTCCCGGTAAAAGAGATTGCCCAGGTTTCCCATGACCTGGTATTAAAAGAAGGCCAGAAGCTGCTGCAGTATGCGACTACGGAAGGCCGTCCCACCCTGCGGGAGAAGATTGCCAAACGCATGACGGAAAAATACAAAACCCCGGTTGTTGCCGATGACATCCTCATCACTACCGGTTCCCAACAGTGTCTGGACTTTGCCGGCAAGCTGTTTCTGGATCCCGGCGACGTGGTGCTGTGCGAAAGCCCGTCTTATCTGGGCGCGCTGAATGCGTTCAATGCTTATCAGCCTGTGTTTAAGGAAGTTCCTACCGACGGGGAAGGCATCATTCCGGAAGAACTGGACAAGATCCTGGCTTCCACCCCGAAATGCAAATTCATCTATGTAATTCCCGACTTCCAGAATCCGACCGGCATCTGCTGGAGCCTGGAACGCCGTAAGAAGTTTATAGAAGTCATCAACAAGTATGACCTGCCGGTATTCGAAGACAATCCCTACGGGGAGCTGCGGTATCGTGGCGAAAGCTTCCCCACCCTGAAGTCCATGGATACCAAGGGCCTGGTTTCTTTCCTGGGCACCTTCTCCAAGATCTTCTGCCCGGGCCTGCGCTTAGGCTGGATCGCCGGTCCTCACGCTATTGTTGAAAAGTTTGTCATGATCAAACAGAGCGCTGACCTGCACACCTCTAACTTTGACCAGGGCGTGGCCGACGCCTACATGGACACCTATGATCTGGATGCCCATGTAAAGGAGATCGTGGAGCTGTACGGTCATCGCCGTGACCTGATCCTGAAGACCATGGAAGAGGAGTTTCCGGAAGGGGTGGAATTCACCCGTCCCGACGGCGGCCTGTTCCTCTGGGTGACGGTGCCGGAAGGCGTCAGCGCCCGCAAGGTATTTGACAAGTGCATCGAGCAGAAGGTGGCAGCGGTCATCGGCGACGCGTTCTATCCCAATGACAAGACTGACCGCAGCATGCGTGTCAACTATTCCTGCATGCCTGACGACAAGATCGTGGAAGGCGTAAAACGTATGGCCAAAGCCATTAAAGAGTGCATGTAAGAAGGCAAAAGTTTTTCCTGCCGGTTGTTACGTAATACAGGCTGACCGGCAGGTGTGAGGTATGAACCTGTGAGACCTGCCGTGCTGTGACTGCTGAGTTTGCCAAAAGGCAGGAGCTTAATTAAGGAAAAAAGTATGACCTGATTTAAGAAAAGAGGTTACCGTTATGCCGTTTATTATTATAAGTGCAGTTGTAGCGATACTGGTTGCGATTCTGGCCATCCAGAACTCGATGATGGTGGACCTGACGCTTTTCATGTGGAGCTTTCGCCTGAACCTGGTGCTGGTAGTGCTGCTGTCTGTGATCTGCGGTCTGCTGCTGGGGCTGGCCTGGGGCATTACGGTGAAGACCCGGAGCATGTGGCGGATGCGCAAGCTCAATGAGCAGATTTCGTTGCTGGAAGATGACAAACGCATTTTGCGTGACAAGGTGGAACAGCTGATGAAAGCCCAGGGCGGCGTAATGGACCCTGCCGATACTACCACCACTCCGGCGGCTGCGGTAAAGCAGCAACCTGCGGCTACCCCCAATCCGACAGCAAAATACTGACAGTTTCATTTATACAGGCAATGGTTTAAACTGTTGCCTGTATTTTTTTGTTTCATATTATGATATAATAAATTGTTCATCATTTTATAGATTTTTTAGTAAAAGCACCTGTTTAACCTGTTTAAGGAGATGGCTATGGCAGATAAATTTTTGGTAATTGACGGAAGCAGTCTGATCCACCGGGCCTTTTTCGCCCTGCCGCCCCTGACTACCCGCAAAGGGCAGCACACCGGGGCCGTGTACGGATTTTTGCGCATGTTCCACAAGCTGTTGCAGGATGTGAAACCCCGCTGGGTCGCTGCGGCGTTTGATAAATCCCGGAAAACCTTCCGCACGAAGCTGTATGCGGATTACAAAGGGCAGCGGAAGCCGACGCCGCCGGAGCTGAAGGAACAGTTCCCCCTGTGCATGGAGGTGCTGCAGTCCATGGGCATCCCGGCGCTGGAGCTGGATGATTACGAAGCGGATGATATCATCGGCACCTTTGCGAAAAAGGCAGATCCGTCTGTGGAGGTGTACATTGTTACCGGGGACCGGGACGAACTGCAGCTTATCGACGACCGCACCCGGGTCATGTACACGAAGAAGGGCATTTCCGATATCAAACTGTATGATAAAGCCGCTTTTGCAGAGGATTACGAGGGGCTGGTCCCCCTGCAGCTCATTGACCTGAAAGGCCTTATGGGCGATACTTCGGACAACATTCCCGGCGTGCCCGGGGTAGGTCCCAAGACGGCCCTGAAGCTGATCGGGGAGTACGGCAGCGTGGAAAACGTGCTGGAGCATGTGGACGAGGTAAAAGGCAAAAGCTTGAAGGAAAAGCTGGCAGGCAATAAGGAGCAGGCTTTGCTTTCCAAGGAGCTGGCTACTATTTATACGGAAGTGCCGGGGCTGGATCTGCAACTGGACTCCTATGCCCTGAAACCGTTGGAAGAAAAAGCCCGGCAGCTGTTGGCAGACTTGGAGTTCCGGGGTTTCTTCAACCAGTTCGGTCAGATTATGGGCGTGGCAGAAGGTGTTGACATGCCCTCTGCTGCGGCAGCCGGGGGAAATGTCAGCTCTTCTGACCGTTCCGTTGCAAAGAATGGGAACACCCAGAAGGGTGCGGCAGAAGGTAATCTGTTTGCAGCGGCAGCTTCCGGTAACGGGGCGGAAAATCAGTCTGCAGATATAAATCGCGTTTCTGCTGCCGCCGACGATGGCATGGGCAGCCTTTTTGGCACAGTGGTGGCCGCGGCGGAAGTGAAAGAAATCGGCTTTGCGGCCCAGTGGCAGGAAGCCGCTGCGTCTATGGATCCTTCCCAAATGGTCTGGTTTATGACGGAAACTGCCGGCGAGATACCTAACCTGCAGTTTACCAGCGCCCGGGTGCTGTGTGGGGAACAGGAGTATCTGCTCAGCGGGCCGGAAGCCCTGGCAGCGTTTACCCAATGGCTGGGTGAGGCGCCCAACCCAAAAGGCACGACTGGCAGCAAGGAAGTATTCCGTACCTGCTTCTGTCAGCACGTGGAACCCGTAAATATAATAGAAGATATTACCCTGGCCGCCTATCTGGATGACCCGGGGCGCAGCGGATATGCGCTGACAGATCTGGCCTGGCATTATCGGGGGCAGGACCGGACCCCGGACTGCCATACCTTGGTCCGGGTGGCCGAAGTTGTGCAGCAGGCCCTGCAGGATAAAGAACTGACAAACTTATATAAAGAGATGGAACTGCCTCTGGCCCGGGTGCTGGCAAAGCTGGAACTAGCCGGGGTCAGCGTGGACGAAACAAAACTGGATACCATGAGCCGGGAGATGGCGAAAAAGATTCTGGGTCTGGAAGAGCTTGCCAGAGAGCAGGCGGGAGATCCGGGCTTCAATCCCAATTCTCCCAAACAGCTTGGGGTAGTTTTGTTTGAAAAGCTGGGACTGCCTGTGATCAAAAAGACGAAGACAGGGTATTCCACCGACGTGAAAGTGCTGGAAGAACTGCGGGATAAACATCCGCTGGTAGAAACCATTTTGCAGTACCGGGTGCTGGCCAAGCTCCAGTCCACCTATCTGGAAGGGCTGAAGCCCCTGATCAACCGGACCACGGGGCGGATCCATACCCATTTCCAGCAGACGGTGACGGTGACGGGGCGCCTGTCCAGCACGGACCCCAATCTGCAGAACATCCCAACCCGTACGGATATCGGTCGGGAGATCCGGGCACTGTTTGTTCCCGCGGCCGGTTATGACTGGCTCATGTCCTGCGATTACTCTCAGATTGAGTTGCGTATTCTGGCTCATGTGGCACAGGATCCCCTGATGCTGGAGTCCTTCCGGGAAAATCAGGATGTGCACGCCCGGACGGCCAGCGAGGTCTTCGGTATGCCTCTGGACCAGGTGTCCCAGGAGATGCGGCGCCGGGCCAAGGCGGTCAACTTCGGCATCGTGTACGGCATCAGCGATTTTGGTCTGGCGGTACAGCTGGGCTGCAGCCGGCAGGAAGCAGGGGAGTTTATCAAACATTACCTGGAGCGGTATCAGGGCGTGAAAGAATACATGGAACGGATGAAAGCGCTGGCCCGGAGCCAGGGCTACGTGTCCACGCTACTGGGGCGTCGCCGCTACCTGCCGGACATCAACAACCGCAACTTTAACCTTCGCAGCTTTGCGGAGCGCACGGCTATCAACACCCCCATTCAGGGTACGGCAGCGGATATCATGAAGCTGGCCATGCTACGGGTAGACGCGGCCCTGCAGCAGTCGGGCCTCTCTTCCCGGGTTTTGCTCCAGGTGCACGACGAACTGGTGCTGGAAGTGAAAGAGGCGGAACGGGAAGCCACCGCGGCCCTGGTGCAGACCGAGATGCAGAACGCGTTTAAGCTGGACGTGCCTCTGTTGGCAGATGTAAATTACGGCAAAGACTGGGCGTCTGCAAAATAGTTTTGCGAGGCATGGAAAAGGCATCGCAAACACGTCAACGATTGTTATTCCATGGACTCATGAGCCTGTGGCTTCGAAACATTGTAATACAGAAAGCGTGGTACTATGATCGTAATCGGACTAACCGGCGGCATCGGCAGCGGGAAAAGTACAGTATCTTCTTACATGAATACCTTGGGCATCCCCGTCTTTGACGCGGACGCCTCCAGCCGGGCGGCAGTGAAAAAAGGCAACCCCTGCCTGCAAAAGATCGTAGCTTTTTTCGGACCGGAGTGCCTTTTGCCCGATGGGGAACTGAACCGTCCCTGGGTGGCGGATAAAGTGTTTCACGATAAAACGATTCTGAAGCAGTACGAAAAAATCGTACAGGACCAGGTCTGGGCGGAAGCGCAGCAGTTCCTGGCAGAAGAACGTGAAAAGAACACAGCGGCGGTAGTGCTGGATGTGCCCCTGCTCATTGAGTGCGGCTGGCATACCAAGATGGACAGTGTGTGGCTGGTGAAAGTTCCCAAAAACGTTCAGATACAGCGGGCCATGATGCGGGACGGAGCTACGGAAGAAGCGGTAACGGCCCGGATCAACGCCCAGATGTCGCTGGCGGACAAAGAGAAGTTTGCGGATGTGGTCATTGACAACAGCGGGACCCTTGACAGCACAAAAGCCCAGGTGACTGCTCAGCTGCAGAATGTATTAGGCGCAGTCTGAACCATTTCGTTACAACCGTATCGTACCGGCAGAAAAGGTGCGGATTTGTTTTGCATGGGAAAATCCAAAGTATAAAAGTCTGTACAAAAACCGGGCAAAGGTTTATAATGGCAGTTGATTTTGTGTGGCAGCTTTGCATGGCAGCAGATGGGAGTCCGGAGTTTTGGCGGAAAAGAAAAAACAGGCTAAAAAAGATAAACAGGAAATGCCGGCCCGGGAAACAGCGAAACCGGAAAAGGCCGGACGCCGGCGCGTGAAACGTGTGCGCCGTCCTGTAAAACGGAAAAATGCAAACGCAGAGCAAAAAGCAAGCAGCAGACGTATGTGGGTCTACGTACTGCTGCTTCTTGTGGTGCTGAGTTTTGCAGGCTGGCGTTTATGGCGCAGCGACGCGGTGCAGATGCGTTTTGTGTACATGTGGCCGTATCAGAATGAAATCGTCACGTATGCCCGGCGCAACAACATAGATCCTTTCCTGGTAGCCGCGGTCATCAAAAACGAAAGTGAGTTCAAACCGGGAGCCGTATCCCCAGTAGGCGCCATCGGTATGATGCAGATTATGCCGGAGACGGGAGAGTGGATTGCAAAACAGATGGGGCTGGATAACTATTCCATCCATTCCCTGTACAACCCGGGCGTCAACATCCGCATGGGCTGCTGGTATCTTTCCGAACTGAAATATGAGTTCAAAGACAATCTTCTCCTGATGATGATGGCCTACAATGCGGGCCGGGGCAATACCCACGGCTGGATGAATGCCAATGGCTGGGATTATAACTTTGGGGAGACAAAAGCAATTCCCTATCCGGAGTCCCGGAACTACGTAGCCTCGGTGCTTCGTGACCGGGATGAGTATTACAGGCTGTATAAGGATAAGGTGGATACAGGAAAGTAATGTTTTGCCCGGGTTGCCTGATCCAGCGCTCCATCTTCGTACTGTTTTGCCGATACATCCTTTTTGCTGGTGTAAAACGACATTTTTATTGGTACAAAATGAAAAGAAGGCTCGAATGCTGAGAGAGTTGCACGATTAGTTTTTTGTAAATTGTGAAATAAAATTCACGAAAGTTTTACAGAAATTTTGATTTCAGACATTAGTATTTATGATATTGTAGACTCTTTTCAACAAATGTGATATAATCTTCACAATTTCCAAAGCATATTGAGGGAGGTTCTGATTTCCTGCTTCCGGGCAGGTGCATAACGTTTCATCAGGGGTACATAACAGGAACATTATGGATGCAAAAATTGAAACAGTAATCGAACGTCTTCTGTCCGGTTACCGGCGTTATTATAATGTGACACGGTTTGACGGCGGGTACAATCCGCCGCCGGAAGAGTTTAAGGGGATTTGTGAAGCAGAAAAACTGACTCCTCCGGGGCTGCCGGGGGATGTTTGTTTTAACGCCCTCTGCGAATATTACGAAAAGGCAGAGCAGTATTTTCTTTTTCGACACAACGAACTGTGGGCAACCCATCAGGAAGAGTTTATCTTTTTGTTTTCCGTTCCGGTACTGACGTTGCAGGCTTTTGAGGCCTGCCGGGATTATGCCTATGAAAAGGGCATGAAGCTGGCCCACATCGGTCCCGGTCATATGTACACGTACCTTTCGCCGGTGATTGTCTGTGAAACGGCGGAACCGGAAGCGGTAAAGGCTCTGGAAAAATGCAAAATTTATAAAAGCTTCAAGTTTTCCTTCCACGGATGGATGGATTTTCATGCAGCCTGCTTTGAGGCGTCAAAGCAGAAACTGCATTTTAATCATAGTGGTCTTTGTATGAAAAAGAACCTGGAAAAAGTACTTGGGATCCGCTGATGTTTTTTTATAAATGAAAAAACGTTTGTGAAAATTTATGCAGCAGCGCGTTCCCCGGAGCGCAGCATACCAGGCGCTTCTGTAGTAAGGAAACACTGACTGAACCGTGTTTCCGTAAGTAAGGGAGGATTTATTGTGAACACACTGGTATTACTTCTCATTTCCATTGCTGTGCTGTTCTGCGGCTACGTCATGTATGGCGGCTGGCTGGTGAAACAGTGGGGCGTTGGGGAAGGGGACATTCCCACACCGGCCCATGCGCTGGAAGACGGCGTGGACTATGTACCTGCAAAAGCCCCCGTACTGATGGGGCATCATTTTTCGTCCATTGCCGGCGCAGGTCCCATCACCGGCCCGATCGGCGCGGCTATGTTCGGCTGGCTGCCTGTAACCCTGTGGATCCTGATTGGCGGCGTCTTCTTCGGCGGCGTCCATGACTTTGGCGCTCTGTTCGCGTCCGTACGTCATAAAGGCCAGTCCATCGGCGAAGTTATTTCCGCCAATATGTCCCGCCGGGCAAAACGGCTTTTCATTATTTTCTCGTACCTGACCCTGATTCTGGTGGTTGCGGCCTTTGCGGCTATCGTAGCCTCCACCTTTGGCGCCAAGGTCGTGAACGGCGCCATTGACTACAAGGCCAGCGCTACCAACGCATCAGTGGCCATGGTCTCCATCATGTTCATCCTGATCGCTATCGTATTCGGTTTTGCCGTATACCGCCGTCATGCTTCCATGGTGACTTCTTCCATTCTGGGCGTCGTTGCCATCGTGCTCTGCATGGCAATCGGCATGAACTTCCATCCGTTCTACTTCACCGCCGGCACCTGGATGTGGATCATCGGTGTCTATATCACCATTGCTTCCGTAACCCCGGTCTGGATCCTGCTGCAGCCCCGTGACTACCTGAGCTCCTTCCTACTGTATGCCATGCTGATCGTGGCGATTGTCGGCATTGTAGGCGCTCATCCCAATATCGATCCGAAACTGTTCCCGGCTGTGACCGGATTTGCGGTTGATAACGGCAATGGCGTGCAGCTGCTGTTCCCGATTTTGTTCACCACTGTAGCCTGCGGCGCTATCTCCGGTTTCCATTCCCTGGTTTCCTCCGGCACCACTTCCAAACAGCTGGATAAAGAAAGCGACGCCAAGCCCATCGCTTACGGCGGCATGCTGCTGGAATGCGTACTGGCCATCATCACTGTCTGCGCCATTGCCTATGCCCGGACCACCGGTCACACCAAGGGCGCTACGGATATTTTTGCCGGCGGCATCGCAGCCATGGTTGCGGCCATTCCCGGTCTGGAAGGCATGGAAAATTCTTTCTATACCCTGCTGGTATTGACCTATTCCGCTTTCTGCCTGACCTCGCTGGATACGGCCACCCGTCTGGCCCGCTTCATGTTCCAGGAATTCTGGCTGGAACCCGGCGAAACCGTACATGATGTAAAAGACGGTTTCCGCTCCTTCATGGTAAATCCCTATTTCGCTACGATCCTCACCGTAGTACTGGGCGTTCTGTTAGGTCTCAACGGTTTTGCCAAGATCTGGGGGCTGTTCGGTGCGGCCAACCAGCTGCTGGCCGGTATCGGCTTACTGGCAGTGGCAACCTGGCTGGGTAATGCGGGCAAGAACAACAAGATGTTCCTGTTCCCCATGACCTTTATGCTGATCGTAACCATCTGCTCTTTGATCCTGACCATCAAAAACCAGCTGGGTATCATTGCCAAAGGCGCAACGCATTGGGGTCCTTACGCACAGGCGGGCATCGGTACGTTGCTGGTGATCCTGGCCTTTGTACTGGCCATTGAAGGCTATCAGACTATTGCCCATCCGAAAGAAATCGTGAAGAGATAATATTTGGTTCATAATGGCAGCAAGGTAAATCCCTGGCCTTTACCCCGCTAGCCTCAGGAGCTAGTGGGGTATCCTTACGGAAACGCATTTGATCGGCGTCATTTTTAAAAAATGATTGACGAACCACGTCAAGTGTGCTAATATAATTTCGTTGCAAACCATTTCTTTATGCGGTTGTGGTGGAACGGCAGACACGCCACTTTGAGGGGGTGGTGAGGGTAACCTCGTATGGGTTCAAATCCCATCAACCGCACCAAACATTTTGTTTGCAGCGCAGGTAAGAAGTGTTCGTAAAAAAAGTACTTGACAAAAATCAGAATCCGTTGTATATTATACAAGCGTTCTGAATTATGTCAGAAACATGCGGTAGTGGCGGAACGGCAGACGCGCTAGCCTCAGGAGCTAGTGGGGGTTGACCCCGTGGAGGTTCAAATCCTCTCTACCGCACCATTAGTAAACGCAAGGCCTCACATCGGGTGTGTGAGGCCTTTTTTATATTTCCGTAACTGAAACCACTTTGATTATGCGAAACAGAATGGTATAATCTTTTTGAGGTGATCCTGCCATGAAATTGACAGAACGAAATATAAGAAACAGTAAGCTCCTTACCCTTTTGCTTACTTTTGCAGTGTTAGTCTCTGCTTTCTGTTTTGGCTGTTCCGGATCAAAAAAGCCGGCAGCCAACGATCCTGTGTCAGAAAAACCGAAAGCGCAAATGCCGGAAGTCCCCATGGATAAGACGGCTGCACGTTACGGCACGGTGTATCTGTATTCCGAACGTACGCAGGAATTCAATCTGTATCAGGAGCCTGCCAATGCAAAAAGCCCGGTGACCGGTAAGGTTAAGGCCGGCGATCAGTTCAGGATCCTGGATGAAAAGGACTTTTTTGTTCTGGTCGAAACAGAAGACAAGCGTAAAGGCTGGATTTTTAAGCACAACGTGGCGGAGTATTTCTTCTGGTCTCCGGAAGAGAAAAAGGAGGGGAAACAGCTGCCCGTTCCGGATGCGCTGGCCGTGTTTGGCCCCGGCTTTGAGGAGAATCCGGTGGAGCCTGCTGTCTGGTATGAAGTTTGTCCTAAAACAGATCTGGATCTGTATGAGTTCCCCCATGTTAAAGCGGCTGTGGTGGCAAAGGCAAAAGCCAACCATCGCTATCTGGTCACGGATACGGCCATGGTGGGGTTCCCCAGGCTTTCCTACCGGGAATTCCCCAATGGCGCCAAGGGTAGCCATATTGTGGGGCTGGGCTTTGAAGACTCTGTGTTCTATCATGAAGGGCGGGTGTTCCGAACCGGGCACGGTTCCCCTTATGCAGCGTACAGCGGGTTTAAGAATATAGAAAACTTTGATCCGGATTTTAAAAATCTGGCAAAATACCGGAACCACTGGCTGCGGCTGCAGACAGAAAACGGTACGGAGGGCTGGACAAAGAGTTACCAGTTTGAAAAGCCCAAAGAGGACCTGTGGAACCGGGGCATTTTCTTTGCGGGATATGGAGGCCCGAACATGTACCTGCATGTGAAAGAACATCCTGTAAAGATTTTGTTCAGGACGTATAAGCAGCCCCTGTATGCAGACAGCGGCAAAGAAAGCGTTGCCTTTTCTGTCAAAGATAAAGCGTATTACGGTTTTAGCAACAGCCGTGTAAAAGTGTTGGAAGAAAAGGGGGATATGAGCCGGATCCAGTCTTATAAAAACGGTTTTACCGCCTGGGTTCCGTCCCGGTATCTGGTCGACTATAAACTGGCTTACGGGCATGAAATTGAAAAAGTCAGAGAGGGCCTGAAGAAACGCGGAACTAAATCCGTTTCCGATTTTGCGTTACGGGAATTTCCAGAAGAAAGCGAGATGCCGAAACCGGACCCTGCCGTCGTCCGGACCGGTGTGATCGCCGGCACGGAAGTGCGTATGCGCAAGGAAGGAAATATGCAGGGCGAAGTCCTGGGTTATTTCGATAAAGGCGAGAAAGTAACCATTCTGGAAACCAAAGAAGGATGGCATAAAGTGAAACGGGCCAACAACGCGGTTGGCTGGGTGTCCGGTCAGTTCTGCAAAGAGGAATTTGCAAGATAGTTCTGTAGCTGCGTTGCGGGAC
This sequence comes from Acidaminococcaceae bacterium, assembly GCA_017443005.1. GTDB lineage: Bacteria > Bacillota > Negativicutes > Acidaminococcales > Acidaminococcaceae > Succiniclasticum. The sequence continues at coordinate 7,400 of JAFSPK010000083.1, read as the reverse complement.
ATTGATGCAGTCAGTCACAAAAAGCACCGGTCAGCGTGCAGATGAATGAATCAGCGTTTCCTTACCATGCAGCAAATAAAAACAGCGTGGCTTTGCGTTTGTGTTCAAAGCCACGCTGTTTGGTTCAGGACTGTTTTTTCTTTTTCTTTTTGCTTTTGTCAGTGCTTTCTGTAGTTTCTTTTGGTTGGGACGTTTTGTCTTCCGCCGGCTCTGCTTCTTTCAGCTTTTCTTCCAGCATGGGCCAGATTTCCGGTTTTTCGAAACCGTAGCGCCAGGTGGCGAAGCCTGCCAGATTATACTGTTTCAGCAGCCCGGCCTTGTGTGCCAGGCTGGTTTTGTTTTCCTGCCAGAAGGAGTAAGGCACGTCGTTTTCCACGTAAGAATAATACGTCACTTTTTCCTTTTCCAGCCAGCGGCAGCGGAAAGTCTCGTCGCTGCTTTTTTCTGCGATGAGCTTTTCGGAACCGGGCATGGACAGGGTTTTGGCGTAGAAACGCTTATTGTCATTGTCGTAGTGCCACAGCCGCATGTAGAGGGGCATTCCCAGCACCACTTTGTGAGGCGGAACTTCCTCCAGGGTGTTTTTGATACCCCGTTCCACCCAGTCGTAACCGGCGGTTGGACCGGCTTCGGGGCTGCTGCCGGAATACTGGTCATACGCCATTACCATCATGTAATCCAAATGCTCCGCCAGGGCCTTCCGGTCAAAGCATAAAGACCAGTTGGGGCTGCCCTTGGGCACGGTCACATCCATGCTCAGGATCAGTTTGTCCTGCTGGGTGGCTTTGCGGATTTGCTTTACAAATTCCGTGATCCGGTCCTTATCCGCTTCGTAAATATTTTCAAAGTCCAGGTTGATGCCGTCGAACTTATGCTTCTGATACTGTTGGCGCAGCTGTTCAATGACAAACCGTTTTGCATTTTCATCATCTAACAGCTTTTTGGTGCGGTCCGGCTTGAAACCGTTGGTGATTAACGGCCACACCTGGTAGCCCCTGGCATGGGCCCGTTCCACGTAGCCCTCCACGCTTTTGTCTTTGATTTTGCCATATTCGTTTTCGATTTCATACCAGCAGGGAGAAACCACATTGACCCCGGGCACCTTGCCCAACGTAGACAGGTCTACCTCCGGCTTATGATCGTGCTGCCATACCAGATTGATTTTGTAAGGCAGGGCCGGCTTGGGCGGAGGCGCAGGCGGCTTTTCCGTGGTGGTGCATGCCGTACAGGCCATACAACCCAGCGCCAAAAGGCTGATTAACACTTGTGCAAAAAGTTTTTTCATAGTTAAACTCCATAGGTAATGATAGTTTAAGGAATGAGACCGCCTGCACGCAGCGACCCGTTCCCGGAGGGCGCGAGGAACCATTGTGTGCAGAAGGTCAAACAGGACACGAAACAATACGTTACACTTAGCTGCGCGACGCGGGACAGGCCCGAAGCGTTAGGGTCGCAATGTAAAGGCGGTATCATTCCGATTGCACTACCATTATATCAAAAAAACGAAATCCGTGCGCAGGTGTTTTAATTCATTTTTTCTTGTGTTATAATGGTTTATACCTTAAAGCATGATTCACAAACTTTATATTTTTAGTCAGGAGGATCTCACATGTTAAGAAAATTTAAAGGAATCAGCCCGGATGTTGATCCGAAGGCTCACGTATTCGAAAGCGCGGATGTAATCGGCATGGTAAAAATGAAAGAGTTCTCCAGCGTATGGCCTAACTGCACGGTGCGGGGCGACGTGAACCGCATTGAGATCGGCCGCTATTCCAACATTCAGGACAACAGTTGCCTCCATGTGGCAGACCGCTATGCCTGCATCGTTGGGGATTATGTGACCGTTGGCCACTGCGCTACCCTGCATGCCTGCACCATCGAGGACCATGTGCTCATCGGCATGGGTTCCGTGGTACTGGACGGCTGCGTAGTAGGTACCGGCAGTGTGATCGCGGCCGGCGCCGTGGTGACCAAAGGCACCATTGTAGAACCCTATTCCCTGATGGCAGGCATCCCGGCAAAATGTATTAAAAAACTGCCGGAAGCCAACATGAAAACCATCCACAGCCAGGCTATCAAATATAAAACCCTGTGGACGGAGGGCTACGGTATTCTGCCGGATGCGGACGGGGAAGCCTATCACGGCGAAAAGATTATGGACTGATGTGTCCTGCGGTCCGAAATGAGGGATGGTTTGCCTGTGCGGTTTAAATCGCAGGCAAAACTGCCCTTGGCAGGCATATGGGTTATATTTTGCAGAGTTTAGGAGATTGTGTTTACGTAATTATGGCTAAAAGGGAAAATAAATTTGCGAAGATGGTACGGAAGGAAGATGTCTCCAACGAAAATTTCGGTCTGGGCCGGCCTTTCGATTTTGATGACAAATTTAACCGGGTCGCCATCATGGGCGCGTTGGTAGCTACGATTATCCTGCTGATCTTCCGTCAGGTTACGGGGAGCGGTACCGGCAGTGTCATGCTGGACGGTGTCAGTTATGCCGCCGGCTTTTTCTTTGCCTACCTCATCGGTAGGGAAGTGGATCCGGAACCGGGACGGGAGTGGGGCGCCCTGCTGGGAGCTTTTATCACCCTGGGGCTGGAAACCTTTATGGGCGTGAACATCAACGGGGTCGTAGGCCTGTTGTGGATGCTGTTCGTCTGCCGCATGTTCAACCGTACCTCCGGTTCCCGGCACCGCATCGGGGATAATGTCATCATCCTGGGTTCCGCCTTTTGGATGGGGTACATCGGCTACTGGCTGTTCCCGGTGGTGACGGGAATCTGCTATGTGCTGGAAAGCCAAATTAAGGAAGGCTACTTCCGCAGCCTGTATCTGGCCGGTATCGCCTTTGCCATGTGTGTTGTTACGGGACGCGGCACGGAAGTCCCGGTGTTGTCCGCAACCTATCTTTATATGATGGGCATTGCTTTCATTTTGTTCCTGCCTCAGCTCACCATGGCCGCGTACAGTACGGCCCGGGACGACCGCCATAACCAATATCTGGTCCGGACCCGTCTTCAGTGCGCCCAGGCCGTGTTCCTGCTAGCCACAGGGCTGCTGCTCTATTTTGGAGGCAATACGGCCGGTATTATTTTCCTGCCCTGCATCGGGACGGCCATCGGCACGGGCCTTTTCCTGCTGCTGTACCTGGTGAAGAAGAAGCAGGAGGAAGAAGGAAAGCAATAAAGCGTATCTGTTTTACCGATAAACCGTTGCCGTTTTCTCTTGATCTGCTTCCGAAACGTTGGTTGAGAAAAGGTAAAATATATATAATTATATAATTAAAGCAAGGAGATTTTCAGATGGCAGAAAGAAAAATTCAGTTTACTACTAACAAAGGAGTATTTGTGGCCCAGATGTTTGAGGAAAAGGCGCCCCAGACCACGAAGAACTTTATTGAGCTGACGGAAAAAGGTTTTTATGACGGTCTCATTTTTCACCGTGTCATTGACGGCTTCATGATTCAGGGCGGCGATCCCACCGGCACCGGCCGCGGGGGTCCTGGCTACCGGATCAAAGATGAGTTCGGCGAAGGGCTGGCCCACGACAGCGAAGGCATCCTTTCCATGGCCAATGCCGGTCCCAATACCGGCGGCAGTCAGTTCTTTATCACTTTGGCTCCCACACCCTGGCTTAACGGGCATCATGCCATTTTTGGCAAGATCGTGAAAGGCATGGATGTAGTACGGGAGATCGGTTCCGTAGCTACTAACTTCCAGGACAGACCGGTGGACCCGGTTGTGATGGAAAAAGTGGAAGTGTTGGCAGAATAAAAATGTAGTTCCTATTTTTAGAAATGGAAACAAGCATTATTCTCCTTACAGATATAAATGAATGTGCTGTATTTTGAATAACAATAATATTCTGTAAATATTTTGCTTGCATATTTGTCATCTTTGTCATATAATATGAACGTTGGCGAATGTGATACAGCGTCAGCTAAAGTATTTTTTTAGGAGGCCCGCAAGATGACAGGCAAAGTAAAATGGTTTAATGCAGAAAAAGGTTATGGTTTTATTGAACGTGAAGACGGCGGCGATGTATTCGTACATTTCTCTGCTATTCAGGTTGAAGGCTACAAAACTCTGGAAGACGGTCAGACTGTTGAATTCGATGTGGTTGAAGGCAGCCGCGGCGAACAGGCAGCTAACGTTCGTCCTGTAAAATAATCTGTTTTTCAAAATCTGATTGCACGATCTATCCGCATGAACCAAAGGGCATTCCTGAAAAAGGAGTGCCCTTTTTATATTTATAACGTTTTGACAGGCAGGATGTTATGAAGTGTTTTATTCTTTTTATGATCACCCTCTGGCTGCAGTGTGCTTTCTCGGGAACGGGATCTGCGGAGATGCCCCTAGGCAGCCTCGGATACTCTCCGGAAGACACGAAACCGGTACTGCAGCAGAAAACAGAATATAACAGAGCCTACTGGACTCTTTTTTCCCTGATTGCTTCTTCGGCGGCCTATGCGCCGGAAGATGGGATCGAGGCTGTGTATCTGAAAGACCATGGCTGGGAGTTTGCACCGAACCGGATTACGGACGGTAAGACCACGGTGCATTTTATTACGGCCAGAGGAATGATGGCGGACGGCAACCCGTTATATGTGATTGCCTTCCGCGGCAGCGCGGATAAAAAGGATTGGGCAGCGGATTTTGTAACGGGCCAGGTGGTCTATGGCGGCAACACGCTGGAAGAGTCGGAAAAGATATCCGGTTTTCTCCTCGGTGGAAGCAAAGAACGGGACGCGATTTGGGCTGCAGCGAAAAAAGCCGGCTTTGCCAGGCCGCCCCGGGTGCACAAAGGGTTTAACAGCTACGCGGACCTGACTTTGCGGATGTTGCTGACTTCCGGTTCCTATGAGTTTCTGGAACAGTACCGTAAAGAAAAAGAGGCGCGCCTGCTGCTGACCGGGCACAGCCTGGGCGGTGCGGTAGCCACCATCGTAGGGCAGCGGCTCATTGATTTCGGCTTTGCCCCGGACAGACTGCAGGTCATTACCTTCGGCGCGCCGGCGGTAGGCAACACACCCTTTGCCCAAATGTATGGGGACCGCCTAGACCTGATCCGTGTCACAAATTCGGAAGACCCTGTGCCTCTGACACTGCAGGCAGTGCTGCGCAACTATAAACAGTTTGGGAAGGAGGTCCGCTTCCGCATTCCCAGGACTTTCAATAACATGAATCATTTCATGCATCTGTATCTGGATGCGGGTCTGAAGAATTATTACAGCGCATTTGATGATACGGTAAAACAGGGACTCATACAGAAGGAAACGGATGAGCAACATACCGCTGCGGATAAGCCAAAGGTGTTGTTGTATGTGGAAGGCAGTGAATCGGGAAGAAAAGTCAGCAATACGGATGTAAAAACCACCATGGAGTTGCTGGAACGGTTTATCCTGAATGAGTATAAAGCCCTGTTCCCCAATTATGTTGTGGTGTGGTCTCCGCAAGATCCGTATGAGGCCATGCATACGCAGGCGGTGGACTACCTGCTGCAGGTAAAATTTGACGCCGTGACCAATCAGAATAACAATAACTGGTTCCTGACGGTAGAGCAGACCGTGACGGATAAAAATGGCAATGTGCTGCTTGCCGACACTGCATCCAGAAGGACTTCACCCCTGGCGGGCAATATCCTGGCGGCGATGGAAGTAATCGGCGTCCAGAAGACGGAACTGCTGCGGCAGATGCCCTGGCTGAGGAAGGAAGCGGAAAGATAACACCATCTGCCCTTGGTCAGTGTGCAGACGAATTAATCAGCGTTTCCAAAAGTTTTGGAAGCAATGTCTCCACAAATTTATTAGACATTTATGCGGGCTATGGTGTATAATATTTTTAAACGTTAATAAGAATTGTTCTTGATATGTTAACAATATTTGCTGAGGAGGGATTGCTATGGATTCGAGATTTTACAGTTGCCGCAAATGTGGTGTGATCGTAGGATTGGTGGAAGGCTCTCTGACTGGAGTGACCTGCGACGGCGAACCTTTGGAAATGATGCGCGCCAACAGTGTAGACGCATCCCGGGAAAAACATGTGCCGGTGGTGAGCGTGGCAGAATCGATTGTTTCTGTTAAGATCGGAAGCGCGGAGCATCCCATGACGGCGGCTCATCATATCAGCTGGATTTATCTGCAGACCCAGAAGGGCGGGCAGCGCCGGGCTCTCACCATTGATGATAAACCGGAAGCAAAGTTTGCTCTGGTAGACGGGGACAAACCTGTTGCCGTGTTTGCGTACTGCAATCTCCACGGCCTGTGGGTGACGGAACTGTAAGAATAAAAATAAAAAGCGCCATTGCGGCGCTTTTTTATTTTAGGAATAAAATAATATGAAGTGTGTGAATCATGGGTAAGGATAGAACATAAGCAAAACATCGGAAAAGATTGCGACATTTCATGAGATGAAATGTGCCGTCGTGGCGAGACTGTCTGAGGGGCGAAGCCCCGAGTTTCGAAGCCACAGGCACATGAGTCCATGAAATAGCAATCTTTTACGGTTTTGCGTTGTTTTATCCTTGCAGCATGATTCAATCGCTTATAGCATTATATAATTTTCGTCGTCCAGTCTTCTATATTCCAGACCTCGTCGATCCAGTCCTCATAGAATTCCGGTTCGTGTGATACAAGAAGCACAGAACCTTTAAATTCAATGATAGCCTTTTTCAGTTCCTCCTTGGCTTCCACATCCAGATGATTGGTGGGTTCGTCCAGTACCAGCCAGTTGACTTCCTGTAACATCAGTTTACAGAGCCGCACTTTGGCTGCCTCGCCGCCGCTGAGCACGAATACCTTGGTGGTGATGTGCTCGTTGGTCAGGCCGCAGCCTGCCAGAGCGGCGCGGACTTCCGCATTGGTCAGACCGGGATAGGCATCCCACACGTCTTCCAAAGCGGTCTTTTCGTTTTTGACACGTTCTTCCTGCTCAAAGTAACCGGGCTGCAGAAAATCTCCCTGGCGTATGGTTCCCGCAAAGGGGGGAATCATACCCAAAATCGTTTTCAGCAGGGTAGTCTTGCCCAATCCGTTGACGCCCCGCACCGCCACTTTCTTGTTTCGTTCCAGCTTAAAGGAAACCGGACGGGTCAGGGCACTGTCGTAACCCAGCACCAGATCTTCCGCTTCTGCCAGAAAGCGCCCGGGAGTTCGTCCCGGTTGGAAACGGAAGTGAGGTTTAGGCCGTTCTGTGGGTTTCTCGATCATCTCCATCTTGTCCAGCTGGCGCTGGCGGCTGCGGGCCATGCCGGTGGTAGCCACTCTTGCCTTGTTCCGGGCAATGAAATCTTCCAGTTTCGCCACTTCCTGCTGCTGCCGCACGTAGGCGGCTTCAAGTTGGGCCTTGTGGATCTGGTACAGTTCCTGGAATTTGTCATAGTTCCCGGTGTAACGGGTCAGC
>JAFSPK010000082.1:0-3323 GCA_017443005.1 Acidaminococcaceae bacterium | reverse complement strand
TGCCCCGCCTGACGAAAGGTATCGCGTCTGTGGATGCTACCATACTTCAAAAACCGTATTTGTATTTCATCAATAAACAGGAATCGTTTAATGCGTTTTGCAGTATGGGGCACGTAATGAGCGTTAACGAAGGACTATACAGCCTTACGGATAATCCGGATGAAGTTGCTGTTGTTTTAGCGCATGAAATGGGTCACGGACAGAAGAGCCATGTAGCTTCGTCCATGCGGAAGAAACTGAATGTTGCCATTGGCGCGGCGATGGTAGGCTCGGCAGTGGGCGGCTCTGCGCTCACAAATCTTGCTTTGAATGTTCTTGTAAACCAGATCGATACGGTCTCCATTACTAAAAAGGACGAATGGGAAGCGGATAACCTTGCTTTTGACTATGTAATCAACGCCGGCTATAATCCGGGTGCTGCCGCGGCTATCTGGCAACGGGTGGAAGAAAAATACGGAAAATCCAAGAAAAACTTTGGGGGCGAGATTTTCTCTCCCAGCGATCATCCCACCCACCAGCAGCGCCGGGAGAATTATGTGAAAAAACTGTTCGAATACAGCGGCAAACATGTAACTGCTGAAAAAGGCGTTGTAAAAGTAAATGGCAAGGCTCTGGTCCAGCCTGTTGCCGCCAATGATATGAGCGGAACGGAGCGGTCCTATTTTGTGCTGGGCAATCTGGCGGCAGCCTATCATAACGGGCATAATAAATCCAATGCCTATGCTTCCGGTAACACGCTTATGCTGGGTCAGCAACCGATCATGACCTGTTATGGCGGAGATACTTCTGCTTACGAACTGGCTGCCCTGCTGAATAAAATTAAATAAATTAATAAAAACAATATTAAATTGGAGGGGTATTTTATGGAGAACAAATTATGGAATGTTTTGGAGGAACTGAAATCGGAAGGGTATGAATGGGTGGAACTTTCCCATTCCCTCAACAATGACAGTCCGTTCTGGAGCGGCATACCGGAAGGTTCGGTGGAACTGAGCAAGGTGGTGTTTGACTGGGGTAATCCCATGCTGGAATGTCTGATCCATACGTTTAAATTCCCCGGTCAGTTCGGTACCCATGTTGATTTTCCAGGGCATTTTGTGAAATATGCTCCCTTGTCTGAACAGTACGGTGTAAAGGACTTTGTATTCCCTCTGGCGGTAATCGATATCAGTGAAAAGGTGAAAGAAAATGTTGACTGCGCCGTTACCGTAGAAGACATCAAAGCCTATGAAGCAAAATACGGTCCCATCCCGGAAGGCGCCTTTGTGGCGCTGCGGACAGACTGGTACAAACGCTGGCCCGATATGGACAAGCTGTCTAACGTAGGGGCAGACGGGAATGAACACTGCCCGGGCTGGTCGATTGATGCCCTGAAATATATTTTTGAAGTACGCAAAGCGGCTGCTAATGGACATGAGACGCTGGACACGGATGCCAGCTATCTGGCTGTGGAAGCCGGAGACCTTGCCTGCGAACGCTTTGTACTGGCTTCCGGGAAGCTTCAAATTGAAGTACTTTGCAACCTGGATAAAGTGGCTCCTGCCGGGGCGGTACTGTTTGCTTCCTGGCCGCGTATCGAGGGCGCGACCGGTCTGCCGGCACGTGTATACGCGCTGACGCCTAAACAATAAAAAAATACTTTTGCATCAAAAGATTCTTCCCTGGATTTCAGAAAGGACATATAAAATGACCAGAAACCTGAAGAAACTCTACAGTGCGGCGCTGGCGATGCTGGTGACGCTGCTGCTTCCGGTAGCGGTATTGGCAGCCGGCAAGGAAATTATCATATTGCATACTAACGATATCCACTGCGGCATCACGGATAACCTGGGCATTGACAAGGTGTCCCAGTATAAAAAAGATTTGAAAAAGCAGGGGCATCCCGTGGCACTGGCAGATGCCGGCGATGCCATCCAGGGCGCGCCCATCGGCAAGCTTTCCACCGGTGAATCCATTATCAAAATTATGAACGCGGTGGGCTACGACTTTGTCATTCCCGGAAACCATGAATTTGATTACGGCATGGAGCGTTTCCTGAAGCTGGCCCCCCGTCAGAAATGTGGTTATTATTCCTGTAACTTTGTGGATGTGAAAACCCGTAAACCGATTCTGAAACCCTACAAGATTATTGTTCTGGGCGGGAAGAAGATTGGTTTCGTGGGGGTGACTACTCCGGAAACCCTGGTAACTTCCACACCAAAATATTTCCAGGATAAAGACGGAAAATTCATCTATAGTTTCTGTGAAGACCAGACCGGCGAAAAAGTTTATGAAGCTGTGCAGCGGGCCGTGAACAATGTGCGTAAAGAAGGCGCGGAATACGTTTTCCTGGTAGGACACCTGGGCACCGACGGTTCCATTCCCTACTGGTCCAGCGGAGCGGTGGCAGCCAATACCTATAATATCGACGCTATCATTGACGGACATTCCCATGAACAGTACATTCCTCCTCATAAAATCATCAATAAAGCTGGCAAGGAAGTGCTTGTGGCTCAGACGGGAACCAAGCTTAAAAGTCTGGGAAAAATGACGATCAAAGAAGATGGGACCATTACTTCCGAGCTAGTGAAAGACCTGAAAGCCGCAGATCCGAAAGTTACCAAACTGGTTGCCAAAGAAAACAAAAAGTTTGAGCCTATCCTGAAGCAGCCTGTAGGTGAGGCGCTGACAGACCTGACCGGTGACGATCCCAAGACCGGGGAACGCCGGGTACGTAACGGGGAAACTAATCTGGGTGATTTTGTAGCAGACGCTTACCGCTTCGTGCTGGATACAGACATTTCCATGGTCAATGGGGGTTCCATCCGCAATACCATCAAAAAAGGCGTGTTCACCTATAATGATTTGCTAGAGGCTTTCCCCTTCGGCAATATGTGCACGGTGATTGAAGCTACAGGTCAGCAGATCGTTGACGCCCTGGAAGTCGGCGCATCCGCCTATCCCGGCGAGCACGGTGCTTTCATGCAGGTTTCCGGTATGAGTTACACGGTCGACTCTTCCATTCCTTCTGGCCTGGTGGTAGATGCCAAAGGCAATTTTGTGGAAGTGAAGGGCGAACGCCGTGTTAAAGACGTGAAGATAAACGGCAAACCCATCGACATGAACGGCAAGTATACTATCGGCGGCAGCACCTATGTGCTGAAGGACGGTGGCAACGGCTTAGTGATGTTCAAACAGAGTAAGCTGTTGAAAGACGGCATCATGACGGATGTGGACGCTATCATGGAATACGTGCAGAATCATCTGAACGCCAAAGTCAAAGAAGGTTATGAAAATCCGTACGGCGCCGGACGCATCACTGTCAAATAGGATGAACAGAAAAC
>JAFSPK010000081.1:0-12353 GCA_017443005.1 Acidaminococcaceae bacterium | reverse complement strand
TGGATATGCTTGGCTGCAAAACCGTTGCGGATCTCCAAAAGATTGATATCGAGAAGCTGCTCGATGCAACGGCCCCCTTCGGAATGCGCATAGGGCCGGAAAAAGACGGAAAGTATCTGCCCTTGGACCCCTACGAGGCTTACGCGAACGGCGCGGCAAAGGATATAGATATTCTTCAGGGCTGCAACAAGGACGAGATGAACTACTTCATGTACATAGTCGGGGGCGCAGAGCCTTTTGTCGAGATGATGAATAAACGCTTGGCGAAGAATATTTCCCAGTTGACAGCCGGGGAGAAAGCGCTTGTCGAGAGCTTCTGCAAGGACGTCAAGGGAGAGAGGCACGAACAACTCTGCCGCCTGTATGATCAAATCTGGTTTATCGCGCCGCTCTTCAGACTGTCAGAGAATCAGACCAAGGCCGGCGGAAAATCATATACCTACTACTTCACGGTCGAATCCTCTGTGCCCATGGTAAAGAGCGCACATGCTGTAGAACTTGCTACCGTCTTCAATAACCCGATGGATACCCAATTCACGGGCCGGGTGTTCGATAAGACCTTCTCAAAGACCCTGCGCAAGATGTGGGCTCAGTTCGCCAAAACCGGCAATCCGTCATTAAGTGCGAAAGATTCTCCCGACGGCAAAGCGCACGAGTGGCCGCTTTATGACTTGGAGAACAAGGAAATAATGGTCTTTGACGAGTTCAACATTCACCCGGAGAAGGAATCCCAGAGAAAGATTCTGGATTGGGAGAGAACCTATTTCCTGACTAAGTATTTTTGCATGTGATCGTTTTCAACTTTGCAAGCACAAGAGCGAACCGAAAATTATCGCATGGGAATCTCTAAAAACTCGCATTTTGGGTTGTTTTGCCTTTGGAATCACCGCCCCTGCAGGGCGGGGGATTCCAAAACAATAGTTTTTAGAAGTTATCGTATAGGAGGATATAGTTATCATGATGCAGCACAAATCAAACTATCCGCCCTGCGTTCGCGTCTTTATGGGAGCATTGCTTTTCATCCTCATGCTTTCCTCCGCGGCACAAGCGGCTCCCTTCACGGCCCCGAAAAAACTGGCCGATTACCTGTACTACATGGAATACACCGACTACGTGCCTGACCTCGCGACGGGAGAACAGGTCAAAACGGGCTTTGCCTGCTCCTCTGTGAGGAACGGAAACTTCTACGGTCGCAATTTGGATCTGGATTACGCCGACGTACCGGAATTCGCGATCAAGGTTGCCGCAAAAGAGGGACGTTACGCAAGCATAGGAATGGCCGCAGATCTAACGCTGAAATCCAATGGCGTTGATCGGATTTCGGAAGCCAGGCTGCTCGCCTTGCCAAACATGACGTTTGACGGCATCAATGAAAACGGCGTGGCCATGAACAGCAACGTCGTTCCCGCCCCTGATCTGGACTTCGCCACCCTGCTCTCCACCAATTACGGCAAACCGCGCATTCATTCTTTGGCAGTCGTCCGCTACGTTCTTGATCACGCGAAATCCGCCGCTCATGGCGTGGAGCTGCTGAAGAACATGGACATTTACGGCGGTTATGGCACATGGGGGCTTCACTGGATGCTCGCGGACGAGAAGGAGACCTATATCATCGAGTGCATTGACGGCGAGCTTGTCGCCAGAAACGACACGGACAACATCATGACAAATTTCTATGTCAACTACGCGCCGAATACTCGTTACGCCAAGCACATAGCGAAGACAGGGCAGACAGTCGCGGGAAAAACCTATAAGGGCTTCCCTATCCTTACGCCCCATGCCTGCGGCGTTGAGCGTTACGCCATCCTGAAGGAGCACTACGCCGAGGGCGGAAAATCCGCCGCGGGAATGGCCCGCCTGATGGAGCGCGTGAAATATACCCAGATGTATGAAGCGGCCACAGAGCCGTTCTGGTACACGGAGTATACGGAAGGGAATCTGACCATCGCAAACGCGCCTATGGATTTCAAGGCGGTTGTTCAGTCCAGCATTGACACCTACAAGCTGCACGATAGGAACATTCAGCCCGATAACTTCTGGCAGACATGGCACACAGCGGTTTACGACCTGGCGAAGCGGACGCTCCGTTTGAACATTCAGGAGGATTATTCCAGGCATTACGACTTCAAGTTAGACTGATGAATGTCGTTATGTCTCCTTTGAAGACGGCATAGACGAATCGAGCAGAGAGGGAGGGGCGTGCCCCTCCCTCTCTGCACTATCGTGTGACAGAGGCTATGGATGAGGAAGGAAACCTCTACGGTGAGGAACGGCTGAAGGACACGCTGAACCGGTTAGGAAACAAGGAAACGATAAAGGAAATCCTGTCCGGTGTAAAGGAAGATGTGACAACGCATGTGGGCACGGCGGAACAGTCCGACGACATTACCATGCTGGGATTGCGTTACCTGGGATGAATCACTGTCTGAACCGGCTCACAAGGCCACAAACGATATTCGTAATGATTGTGTAAAAAAACAGTCCCCATGTGGTTTTACTCGCCACATGGGGACTGCGTTTTTATTTTTGGAAACCGGTTCAGAACCGTTTCCCTTCTCTGATGTAATTGCCGTTGACCCAGCCCTGGATCCAGCCATACTGTTTATTGTAATATTTTACTTCGTACCATGAATCGCCGTCGGCCGCCGTGATTTTATTTAACAACGTTACATAATCGTCTTTGAAAAACACGCCGAGGCTTTCGTAAGTTTCGCCGGGACCGGTACGGATATTCACTTCGTTGGCCGTGATGTAGCCGGGCGCATTAGCCGGCCATTCCGGCGTCATTTTCCCGACGAATCCGCCTTTTCGCACAAAAGGCAGGACTTCCTTCACGAAAAGTGCAGCCAGATCGATGTTTTTCTGTTCCGTGATATTTCCGTGATAATGACCGGGTGCGGCGCCTTCACCACTGAAGAGCCGATCCGCGGGAACCATGTTCCCGTTTGTGTCGTAATCCACAAGGATGTACATGGGAATCAGATGATGGCTGCCGCGCCATTCGCCAAACTGATGGTCTTTATCGTAGCTGTCGTTATGGATCAGGAACTGTGTGATGAACAGTCCTTTCTTTTTGCTGTTTTCCTTGTCCAGATCTTTAAACACCGCCTCCGGGTTCTCAATGCTGGCAATGCGGTTGTTTTTGAGGTCAAGGATATACACCTTCCCGTTTACGTTCGCCATAAATCCGTTAGGATTATTGCCGTAGGTTGAACAGGCAACATTACCCCGGACGCCGAAACGTTGCAAGGCAGCGTCCGCGTTTTGGGCGGCTGCCGCGCCGGCAGTACTGCTCAGGGTAAAAACGGCAAATACGGCGGTCATGCAACCCGTCATGACCCATGCGGAAAGACGGTGTAACCGGCCGGTTTTATTTTTCTGTGTCATTGTCATACCCTCCTAATCGCGCACATAGATTCGGGGAACGCGGGGGTGCAGCACACAGAACATTTCATAGGAAATCGTGCCGGCGGTGGCCGCCACTTCTTCGGCAGGCAGTTCCGGCCCGCCGTAAACGATCACGTCATCCCCCACAGCCACGTCTGGGATATCCGTAACATCCAGCATGATCTGGTCCATGCAGACGCGGCCCACAATGGGAGCCCGTTTGCCCCGGACCACCATGCAGCCTTTATTGGACAGATGCCGGCTGACGCCGTCCGCATACCCTATGGGAACCGTAGCGATGCGGCTTTCTCTTTCCGTGGTAAAAGTTCTGCCGTAGCCGATATCCCGCCCGGCAGGCAGTGTTTTCACAAAGGCCACCTGGGTCTTTAATTTCATAACCGGACGATAGTCCTTGTACGGTTCTGTAATGTCTGCCGGCCGCGAACCGTACAGGGTGATGCCCAGTCGAACCATGTCCAGCTGGTATTGGGGCAGTTCCGCAATGGCCGCGCTGTTGGCGATATGTTTGATGGGAATCTGCAGTCCCGCAGCTTCCAGATCCTGCACGCCCTTCATGAACTGCCCGTACTGATAATCCGCATAGCTTTTATCTTCCACATCTGCCGCGGAAAAATGGGAAAAAGCGCCCACCACTTCAATCCCCTGCATGGATTTCACTTTTTCCGCAAAAGCGGCCGCCTCGTCAACTTTTATGCCGATCCGGTGCATGCCCGTTTCCAGGGCGATATGGATTTTGGCTTTTTTACCGCGCCGCAGCCCGGCTTCATTCAGCAGGGTCAGGCGCTCTTCATCAAACACAGCGTGAGCGATGTTAAACCGTACGCAAAGGTCTGCCATAGACGGACGGACAGGCATAGCCCCCAGTACGAGGATTGGTTTGGTGATACCCGCTTCCCGCAGCTCCACCGCTTCCTGCACCAGCGCCACCGCAAAATAGTCCACGCCGGCCTCTATGCAGGCGATGGCCACCGGAATCGCGCCGTGTCCGTAGGCGTTGGCTTTTACCACCGCGCAGAGTTTTGTGCCCACGTTCAGATTTCTCTTGGCCACTTTAATATTATTCACGATAGCGTCCAAATTCACTACTGCCCTTGTTCCCCGGTCAGGTTGCATGAGTTTCTCCTCCTGAATTGAAAAGCCTGTGCCGTTACGACCGCCGGTTGCGTTTTAGCAAAACCACGGACGGACAGCCATTCTTCCCTGTAATTTTTACCGATTGTTCTCCCCAAGGGGCAAAACAACAAACAACAGTAGTATTATAGCATACTTTTTACCGTTGTATGTAACATTTTTTTATAAAAACAAAATTTTTTAATTATTTTTTGCTTCTTTTCCGATTAAGAGCGGATGTGTGGTATAATGAATCGTGCCTCACGGTTACGATTTGACTATGTAACATAACATTCCTATATAACGCTATTATATAACATTACTATATTAAATTACATGACTATGTAACGCAGAACCACAAAGAAGGACAACAACATGTGCAACACCGATACTAAAAAGCAGCAGATGGACGGCGCGGTCACGGATTCGGATTACGCAGACCGCAACCGCCTGAAACACATTGAAGCTTCCCTGCGGACAAAATACAAACATAAAATTTTTAATAAATTCGTCCAGGCGATCTGCGACTTTGATTTAGTGCGCCCCGATGACAAAATCGCCGTCTGCATTTCCGGCGGCAAAGATTCCATGCTCATGGCAAAACTGTTCCAGGAACTGAAACGAAGAAACAAAATTCCCTTTGAAGTGAAGTTCCTCAGCATGGATCCGGGCTATGCGGAACGAAACCGGCAGCAAATCGAACATAACGCCGCGCTGCTGAACATTCCCATCACGTTTTTTAACACCAAAGTGTTCGATGCCGTGTTTCACGTGGAACAAAATCCCTGCTACCTGTGCGCCAAAATGCGCCGGGGTTTCCTGTACCGGTACGCACAGGAGGCGGGTTGCAATAAAATCGCGCTGGGCCATCACTTCAACGACATCATTGAAACCAATCTTATGAGCATGATTTACGGCGGCGAGATACGCACTATGATGCCCAAGGTGAAAAGCGCCAACTGGGCCGGCATGGAGCTGATCCGTCCCATGTACTACGTGCGGGAAGCCGATATCAAAAACTGGCGGGACGAAAACCGTCTGGAATTCTTGCAGTGCGCCTGCCGCTTCACCGAACGGATCGCCGCCGCCAATCCGGACGACCCCGCCCCATCCAAACGGCAGGAGATCAAACAGCTGATTGCCAGGTTGTCGGCGGAGAACCCCCAGGTGCCCGACAACATCTTTCACGCCATGGAAAACGTAAATCTTTCCGTTGTTTTAAAATATAAACTGAACGGCGCCCTTCACAACGTATTAGATTCGTATGAAGATACAGAATAAAAACGGCGTGAGCAAAACACCGGAAGCGGTTTTGCACCGCCTTTTCCTGTTGCAACAGTAACCATTCTTTTCTATTTAATTTAAAGGACGTTCCCTACCATGAAAAACTCTGCGGCTCTTTCCATAGCAGGCGCCGGAACCCTTTGGGGCCTGATCGGCCTCTTTGTCAACCTTCTGGCGGCCAAAGGCTTTGCCCCGTTGCAGATCACCACCCTGCGCGTGACCACCGCCCTGCTGCTTACCGCCCTGATCATCTGGCGTACGGACATACGCCAGTTTTTTATCCGCCCCAAAGACTGGTGGATGTTTTTCGGCAACGGCGTAATCGGACTGGTCTTTTTCAACTGGTGTTACTTCAACGCCATCGCAGGCGGCAGCCTGGCTATCGCGGCCCTGCTGCTTTATACGGCGCCGGTGTTTGTGATGCTGATGTCCGTGATCCTGTTCCACGAAAAACTCACAAAAGAAAAAATCGTGGCCCTGATCCTCACCTTTGTCGGCTGCGGCTGCATCACCGGAGCCTTTGCCGGCAATCTGTCCGTCAGCAGGGAAACTTTTCTGTACGGTTTGGCCAGCGGTTTCGGCTATGCGCTGTACAGTATTTTCGGCAAGCCCGCCACCAAGCAATATTCAGCCCTCACGGTCAGCCTCTGGTGTTTTCTCTTTGCCTCCGCCTTTACCCTGCCCCTTTCCGGCCTGGCCGCCAAAGCGGCACTGTTCAGCGACAGGATGGTGTGGGGCGGTATCCTTGGCATCGGGCTGATCAGCTGTGTATTTCCCAACATATTATATATGCGGGGTCTGCAACAACTGGAAGCCGGCCACGCCGCCATCCTGGCAACCATCGAGCCGGTAGTGGCCGCCATCGTCAGCTATCTCTT
The DNA here is from genome assembly GCA_017443005.1 of Acidaminococcaceae bacterium. Classification (GTDB taxonomy): domain Bacteria; phylum Bacillota; class Negativicutes; order Acidaminococcales; family Acidaminococcaceae; genus Succiniclasticum. Next base: position 5,673 of record JAFSPK010000081.1, on the reverse strand, counting down.
TTTAGGGGAAGCCTTTACGTGGCAAAAGGTTCTCGGTATCGTGTTAATTTTGTCCGCGGTACCGATACTGAACCGGAACGCCGAAAAATCGTAGATTACATGCAGCAGATTAAATGCATATGACTATTTGAATAAAACGAAACGAATTAAGAAGACGCTGATTACTTTTTATATAAAGCGGAAGAAATTGATTATATAAGGAACAAAAAAAGCAAGCGTGCAAGGTTTCGCAAAACCGCTCCTGTTTGCTATTCCATGGACTCATGCGCCTGTGGCTTCGAAACTCGGGGCTTCGCCCCTCAAACAGTCTCGCCACGACGGCACATTTCGTCTCATGGAATGTCGCAAACACTCCCGATATTTTGCTTAAACCTTGCACGCTTGCTTTTTATTTTTGATTTTAATTTATAATTTCATCAATACCCTTTGTACTTTTTCCCCAGCCGATCAATGCCGTTTTCTTCCAGCTTCTGTTTCACCCAGAAGAAGTGGTCGTTGATTTCGTCATAGAACTGCTTACGCCAGTTCATGTCATCTAAAATCAGGCCGACGCTGTATTCTACATTTTTATCGCCGTCATCAAAATCCTTAAATTCAAAGAAATTTTCCCGGATGCGGTCGATCCAGAATCCGTAGCGCCGGTCAATATCATCTGTCTGGAAGCCCTTGAAACATTCGGACAGCTTATCCCGCTGCTCCATGGTCAGCCCCGTTTCCGGCACGCCGCTGACATGCTGCAGGATTGCGTACAACTCTTCCGAAGCGTCCATGAACTCGTCCCAGTTCTTGCGCCCGCCGGTAAAGCGTTCCCCGCTTTTCCACCACAGATACGGCATATCTGGACAGTGCACCGCCGCCGCATGCCCCAGCGGCATCACCAGATCCAGCACCTTGCTGAGGAACGTGGAATCCAGCATTTCGTCCAGCATCTTTTCCACCATACTGCCCTGGGTGGAAAACAGCAGATCCTTCACCTGGTTCACCGCGTTGTTGATGCCCGCAAACTCCTGATGGGCCCAGGTATCGGCCAGCACATGCATGCCCACGCCTAAACGGAACACATAATTGGAATTATCCAGTGTGGTATCATACAGCCTGTATTTCAGCCGTTTGGCCATGACGCTGTGCTTTTTGCAGACCAGCTTCTCGGCCTCGGTCTCCCCCTGCAGCCCCGGCAGAAAATGGAACGGGATCCAGATATCCTCGTTGCCCTTACCGGAAATGTTCCCCCACACGTTCTGACAGGAATACCGCACCTGTATGCCCCGGGCAATATTTTTTTCCTCTTCGGCGTCAGAAAACGGCGTCGAATCGAAATTATCATCCACCAGCTGGGACGCGGCGGCAATCGTCCGCGCATTGAAGCTGCCAAAATCAGCCCAGCGGGAAAGAACATACACTGTACCGAAATGATAATCCAAATCCATGATCGTACCTCTTATGCAATCCGCATTGCAACTGTTTTTTAATAAAAATAGGAAAAAAGAATCCGGACATCCGCCCGGTTGCTGTAACATGTAAAATACCGTGGAATTATTATATCACAGTCATACTTTTTTGGTAAATTTTTTATAAAAATGTTCACAAAATCGCCCAAATTTTATCTATTCAATTTTGTAAGAAGGGAGAAATAGCGGTAAGCCGCATAGACACTGTAATCTTTAAGTAATCCGTAGGGAACGTGGAAGACCAAAAACGAACGCAAAAACACGAAAACTTGCACGATACTTGCACGAACAGTATGTGACGTAAATAAACAAGTTTGTATCTAATACAGACAAGTTTAAAACTAAAAAGTCGAAATAGTATTTGATTTGTGCCAAAAAAGATGATACAATTTCCATAGGTTCACATACAGTACCATACAGGACAAATTAAGTTTAAAAAAAATACTCACGTAGCAAGACAAGTCTGATAAAGACACTTCTTAAAGCAAGGGTATTTTGATTAAGCCTAATATGTCCTTTTTTATTTGCCAGTACGGGCAGGAAGGAGGATAGATACACGTAGCAGTACGTTAGGCAGGGAAGTTAATTAAACTATGGAAAGGGGTATCGTATGGAAGAGAATAACGAAGAACAGAAAATATTAAGTGGCGTAGTAATGGACGGGGTTGTCGATAGTCTTTTGACAGACAAAGGCAAATTAACAAAAGAACTGGAAGACGAGAAAGAGAATAAGAAAAAATTAATCAAAGAAATTATGGAATTGAAAAAACCAAAATCAACAAAGTTTTGGGTAAAGGTTTACAAAGATACAGACGTATCGTTTTTATCTTTCCGTGACAGGGGCATTTTGTTTTCCTTGTGTCAGTTAGTAGGAAATAACAAGGGGGGATATTTAGAAGACAAAAAGACGGGGGGATTAATAGAAACGTGGGCACAGTTAGGGGGGAACATAGGGATTAAAGATAATGCACACACAGCAAAGAAATGCGAAAAGTTAGTAGATAAAGGGATTCTCATTGTAGAAGATATGGACGGGCGTGATTTTAATAAAGACGAAAACTACAACGTATGGAAAGAAGAGTATAGCAAAAATAAAGCAAGGGGTCGTTGTATAGACAGTATGATAAAAAAGAGACACTTTAAACTTAATAAAGAGATTGTTTCCGTAGGCAAGGATAAGTGACAAGGTGTGCAGTTTTGCACAAACTTACTGTATTATTTTGCACAGTATGGCGAGGAAGAAAGAAAACGTGTGTTGTTTTGCACAGACGGGAACAAGCATAGATACTGAGCGGAAAACAGGGGACACAGATTATTCCGTAGAGGGGGTAGGAAAGAAATAGATAATATTTCTTCTTATCTGTCACACCAAGGGAACAGGAAGGTAATACTTATTATGGTTACTATGGGAGACTTAATCAAACAGGGAAAGATAAAAGAATACATACCGCCAAGGGCGGTAACGAAGTTAAAGGCAGAACCACGGGCAAGCCCTGTATTGCAGGAATTATTCCCCGACGTTTTCCAAGCGTGGATAGATTCCGACAAGGCAGCGGTTAAGGAACACGGGCAGAAACAAGGGGGCAACACGTAGGCAGGGACACTACAAGGGCGGCTTATTAAGAATGATTCCTATTAAGAGGTTTTAGTACGCTAAATCATGACATAAATATACTTTTGTAAAATAAAAAGTATATACAAAGGAGGATAAAACACGTATGATTATTGACAAAGAAGACTTACAGAGAGACAGAACAGCAAAAGAAATTGCAGAACGTTTCGGGGTTTGTGATAAGACAGTACAGGCGTTATGGAAAACAGGGCAACTAAGGTACAGAGTACTACCAACAAGGGGCGTAGGATTAAGAAAGGCAAAGCGTAGTACATTTCAAGATTACATTGATTATCAGCAAGGCAGAAATAGAAAGAGAGGACAGACAGCATGAAACAAATTAAAGGAATTACGTTACGTGATGGGCGTTGGCAGGTAAGGTGTACGCACAAGGGGCAAAAGATATACAGGTTATTTTCTACGGGGACACAGGCAGGGCGTACACTTGCGGAAAAATACTTGCAGGGAGAAAAGAACAGAATAGACATGGGGCAATACGTAGACGTACACAAGACGCTTAAAGAAGTATATGAACATATGGAAAAAATGAAAAAGCAGAAAAGGGAGCAGTCAAGGATAGTTACGAATAATCTTTTTGAATATATTACGTCGCAATTGAATGAAGATAGGTATATTGATACATTTACAGACTATGATATTCAAGATTTTGAAGAATATATTCTATCATGCAAATTAGAACCAAGGACACAAGGGGCAGTTATTTCATTGTTAAAGCGGATATTTAAACACGCAATGAAATATAAATGGATTAAATCAGACCCGTGTCTGAAATTAGAAAAGCCAAAAGTTAAAACCGTAGAACCAGAAATATTTACAGAGGAACAGATACAGAAACTTTATAAAGAAGCAGAAAGAAAATTTAATACAAATCCTAACTTGTTAGGTATGCTTGCGTTGGGGATATATGGTTGTTTGCGTTGCGGTGAAATGTTAGGCGTACAGTGGAAAGACGTAGATTTTGAGAAACATATTATACACATAGACAGGCAGTATCACGTAACAATGAAAGTCTTTACAGAACCGAAAACGGATTCAAGCAAAAATTATATCGTTATGTTGCCCGACTTTGAAGACACTATGAAAAGGATTTATAACAGGGTCAAGGGACTGGCAGGGTTTAAGGAAACTAACTGTGTCTTAACATCATACCATGAAGGGTATACGGGAAGACCAATAGACCGACGTAATTTACGTGTTGGCTTGATAGGTTTAACAAGAAGATGTAATTTGCCAACAGAAACAAGGTTGCATACACTACGTAAAAGCGGTGTAACTATGTACATCAAAAAATACGGGGTAGATTTTGCGTCAACACAAGCAAGACACGCAGATGTTAAAATAACATGGAAATATTACACACACAAAGATTCTATAAAAGATGATATTTTATGTAAGGCGTGGTCAAGTGTAGACAAGAAAGTATCTTGAACACTGTCCCCGTAGGGGACACGCCAAAGGCGTATGTTACGGAAAGAAAAAGGGGGGATTCTATAGCGTACAGTGATTTGCTTGATTTTAGATTGTGATACTAACCAATTTATAAAATGAAGGGAGAAAAACAAAATGAAGAATGAAAAATATTTGATTATGACTAATAGCGACGGGTTCATGTTTGCAAACTACACTACGGAAAAGTTACTGGATTATGAAGAAGCGGTTAAGTGGTTAGCGATAGTTAAAGGGGCAGACCCGAACGCAAGATTAGTTAGAGTTATTGAAGAGGTGGAGTAAATGAAAAAAGCAAAGGGAAATTTGTAGAATGGGTTTGCAATTCAAACTACGGCACAGGGATTTACAAACTTGTGGAAAATCATGCCGTTACATGAAGCATTGGAAATGTTAGACAAGGTAAGAGAGGTAGACCCAGAAGCGGAGGTGTTACAGGTAGTAATGTATGAGCCTATCGGACAAAAAAAGAAAAAATCAATTAGTTAAAATTGTGTCGTAGGAAGCCCGTAGAGGGCGGTCTATATTACGGGGTATATAAAACCATTAACCGCCCTTTAAAAACGTCTCAGAAACGAATTGTACGTAAAAATACACAATTTAAGAAAGTGCTTCAAACGCAGGCGTGGTGCTGGTTAGAGGCAGTTAGCAACAAGTAACAAAAAGCAGTACTTTTTTAGGGGTACTACCCACGAAAAAAAAGTAATTTTAAACAGAATAAAAATTTAATATTCGTAGAATAAAAAGGACGGGCAAAAAGCCCGTCTCTTTTTGTATATGGGTACTGGCAGGGAACGACAAACAATAATTATTTCAGAACATACAAACCGAACAAACGAACGAATGTTTTGTTTAAAAATTGATTCTTTAGTTTGTGAAAGTAAATTTAACTGGTTTGTATATCCTACAGGTTTAATCTATCGTGACTTGTTCGATATAAAAGGCGTTTTACGTCCGATAATCAACATTACGTAAAGTCAGTCGATTACTTGCTAAAAACCAGTAACCTGGATTCCCGAAATACCACACTATGTAGTCGGGAATATATTCGTAACTACTGTTGTTCTGGGTGAGCCAATAACGGTTTGACGCCCAGGTCGCGATAAATCTGTTCCTGTTTCATCAGGACTTCCCCTTGTATAGGCG
>JAFSPK010000080.1:0-4105 GCA_017443005.1 Acidaminococcaceae bacterium | reverse complement strand
CGTACAGGGCATTACGGGCCGTCAGGCTACGTTCCATACCAAGATTGCGCTGGACTACGGCACGAATGTGGTAGCCGGCGTAGCTCCGGGCAAAGCCGGGGAAAAAGTACTGGGCAAGATTCCCGTATTCAATACGGTAAGAGATGCGAAAGAAGCCACCGGCGCCAACGCCTCTGTCATTTATGTTCCGGCCCGTTTTGCGGCGGATGCCATTTGTGAAGCCATTGATGCGGAACTGGATTTTGTCTGCTGCATCACCGAACACATTCCGGTACACGACATGGTGAAAGTCCGTGCGTATATGAAAGGGAAGAAGACCCGCGTGCTGGGTCCCAACTGTCCCGGCATTTTAACGGTTGATGAATGCCGTCTGGGATTACTGCCGACGTATATTCACAGGAAAGGGCATGTGGGCGTTATCAGTCGTTCCGGTACCCTGACCTATGAAGCAACCTACCAGCTGACCATGGCGGGCATCGGCCAGACTACTGCGGTAGGTCTGGGCGGCGATCCGGTTAAGGGCATGGATTATATTGAAGCCCTGGAAGCCTTTAATGCAGACGACGACACGCTGGCAGTTATTATGATCGGCGAGATCGGCGGTACGGCGGAAGAAGAGGCGGCGGAGTGGATCAAAGCCAACATGAAGAAACCGGTTATCGGGTTCATCAGCGGCCGTCAGGCGCCTCCCGGCAAACGCATGGGTCACGCGGGCGCCATTATCAGCGGCGGCAAGGGAACGGCTGACGACAAAATCAAAGCATTGAACGCGGCAGGCATCGAAGTAGCGGATACGGTTGCCCATATCGGCGAGACCGCGGTACGGGTACTGAAGAAGACCGGACTGTACGATAAATGCCATACCTGCTGATGGAGCAGCCGTTGTCCCCATTTTGAGTTTGCGGTTCATACAATGGTAGTGATAATTCATGCCGGAACTGTCTTTTTATGGCAGTTCCGGCATTTTTCTTTTGCTTCCGTTGTCTTACGTTCTGTATCGTGATATAATAAATCATAATGTTGAAAATAAGGAATCCTTTGAATCAGAAATGGTTAGGCGGTTACAGCCGGCTTTGATTCTCTGTTTCTGAACATTTTGTTTCCGTGTGAATCGGGGAATACTGCATGAACAATAGATTTCATTTTTCCATACAGAAAAAAATACTGTTACTGATTTTTGTGGCGCTGGCCATCTTTGGGGCGGTATCGGCTCATCTTAGTTATCAGTACTATATGGACGAAACCATCGCGCAGCATAAACGGCTTGGCGTTTCTACTTCCGCTTTGGTTGCCAGCGTGATTGATGCTGACAGGGTTCCCAATTTTATAAAAAACGGGGAAAATGCCAGTGGTTATATGGATACAAAGCGTCAGCTGGAAATTATCCGTGACAGTTCTCCTAATATTAAATATGTGTATGTTTATAAAATTTTACCGGATGGGTGTCATGTAGTATTTGATTTGGATACGGATGAAACGGCAGCCGGTAAACCGGGTGAAGTGGTGGGATTTGACGAAGCATTTGACCCTTATCTGCCCACGCTTTTAAAAGGCGGAAGAATCGAACCTGTTATTTCCGATGATAAGTTTGGCTGGCTTCTGACGGTTTACACGCCGGTGTATGATCATGACGGCGTCTGCCAGTGCTATGCGGCGGTGGATATTTCCATGAACCACCTGCGGGATGACTCGAACCGGTATTTTAAATGGCTGGCCAAGGTCTTCGCTGGTATTCTTGCTGTTGTCCTGCTTTTGGCTGCGTTTATGGCACGTCGGATCATTACGCCCATCAATTCCATGGCAAAAACCACGGACGGTTTTCTCTTCGATAATGAACAGGCTCTTGCGAACAATCTGCAGGAAATTCGTAAGCTCAACATACGCACCGGCGACGAGATTGAGAATCTGTACCATGCTTTTGTGAAGATGAGCAACGACAGCGTGAAGTATGTCACGGATATCAATCGCAAAAACGAAACCATCAACAAAATGCATACGGCGTTCCTGATCACCCTGGCCGATATGGTGGAAAGCCGCGATCAGAATACCGGGGATCATGTCCGCAAGACGGCGTCCTACGTAAAAATCATTCTGGATGAACTGAAGCGGGAAGGCGTTTATACGGAGCAGCTGACAGAAAAATATATTGGTGACGTGGTAAGTTCAGCGCCGTTGCATGATGTAGGAAAAATTAATGTTTCTGACTTAATTCTGAACAAGCCGGGAAAACTGACGGATGAAGAATTTGAAATCATGAAAACCCATACTACGGCAGGCGGAAATATTATTTCTTCTATTATTGATAAGATACCGGATTCGGATTATCTGCATGAAGCGAAAAACCTGGCTATGTACCATCATGAAAAATGGAACGGCAAAGGGTATCCGGCCGGGCTTGCAGGAGAAGACATCCCCCTGTCCGCCCGTGTGATGGCTGTGGCGGATGTGTTCGACGCGCTGATTTCCGACCGGTGTTATAAGAAAGGATTCCCTTACGATAAAGCGTTCAGTATAATCCGCGAAGAGCGGGGGAGGCAGTTTGATCCGAAAATTGTCGACGCGTTTTTTGCGGCGGAGGATCAGATCCTGGAAGTGGCGGATAAGTTCAGTGAAAATAATAAGCAGGAAACTTCTGTGTAATAGACAACGGATAAATAAAAATAGTTTCACGGATATATAAATAAGAAAGGCAGAACTTTCATCATGAGAGTTCTGCCTTTAAAAATAGTAAAACAATGATAAACTATTCTTCGTCCTGCGCAAAATAGAAAGCCGGTGAGGGATAATAGAATTCACAATGCTTGAACGAAGTGGTCTCGGTTGTGAATTTTGCAAGCACGGCCCGGGATACGCCTTCTTCAAAGTCAATGACATTATTTTTATTGATGTCGGCGTCTTCCACGATCACCAGAAGATAGGGGTCGGCGATGGGCGCATTTTCCGGAAGCTGGCTGCGGTCCAGAGGAAGTCCGGGAACGATCAGCAGCTGGCCAGCGTCTTCACCGTTGGCGTCCTGCAGGCGGGCGCGATAAAAATTATTGTACAGGGTGCGGGCTAACCGCAGTTTGTAAACGGGTACATTGTTCATTTTGTTACACTTCCTTTAATAAATTTTTACTTGCCACCTATTTTAGCACAATTTTTCGTATTACGAAAGAGCAAACAAAAAGTTTTGTATACAATATTCTTTTAAAAATTTCAAAAAAAAATTTTATGTTAGCAGGATTTTTTTTAAGAATAGCGAAATCATAATCAAATGCGAATTTAATAAGCATTATTATGTATTTTTTGCTGTAAGCAAAAGGGAGGGATTTTTATCATGAAAAAATTTTTGGCGTTCTTGATGGCCTTTGCGGTTATCGGTTCCGTACTGGCTGGCTGCGGCGGAGGAGACAAAAAGAAGGAAGCCCCGAAACCGGCTGCTGATGGTGGCAAAAAATTCATTAACATTGCTACCGGCGGCACTGCTGGTACCTATTATCCGTTAGGCGGCGCTCTGGCTGACATTCTGAACAAGAATGTGAAAGGCGCGAATGCTTCCGCACAGTCTACCGGCGCTTCTGTTGCCAACGTTAATCTGCTGAAGGAAGGCAAAGTTGACATTGCGTTTATCCAGAACGATATTGCTTACTATGCTTCCACCGGCACGGAAATGTTCAAAGACAAAAAGGTTGAATCTCTGAAAGGTCTGGCTACCCTGTATCCGGAAACTGTTCAGATCGTTACCACGAAAAAGACCGGTATCAAAACCGTTGCTGACCTGAAAGGCAAGAGAGTTGCCGTAGGCGCTGCCGGTTCCGGTACCGAAGCAAATGCCCGTCAGATTCTGAATATTGCAGGCATTACCTATAAAGATATCAAACCCCAGTACCTGTCCTTCGGTGAAGCGGCTTCCGCTCTGAAAGACGGCAACGTTGACGCTGGTTTCGTAGTAGCCGGTTTCCCGACTGCTGCTATCCAGGATCTGGCGACCCAGCATGACGTTGTAATGGTAAGTGTTGGCGCTGACATAGCTGACAAGCTGATTGCAAAATATCCGTACTACACCAAAGTTACCATTCCGGCAAAAACCTACAACAAGGTTGAAACGGATACCGCTGCTGTT